>DASQIV010000359.1:0-3801 GCA_035631415.1 Pseudoneobacillus sp.
GACCCCGGTACGTTAATGCGGTAGTGTGTTATACTCCTGGGATTAGTTCTTTTGAGTCTTCTAATCTGACAGAGACTAGTTTGGATACTCCTGATTCTTGCATGGTGACTCCGTATAATACGTCTGCACCTTCCATTGTTCCCTTTCGGTGAGTAATAACAATGAATTGATTTTCAGCACTATAGCGCTTTAAATACTGACTGAATCGGTAAACATTTGCATCATCAAGGGCTGCCTCTACTTCATCTAGCACACAAAACGGAACTGGGCGCACCTTTAAGATGGCAAATAACAAAGCAATTGCCGTTAACGCTCTTTCTCCACCAGACAGCAATCCTAAATTTTGAAGCTTTTTACCCGGTGGTTGAGCGACAATGTCAACACCAGTGTTTAGTAGATCTTCTGGATTTGTTAACTTTAATTCTGCAC
Source organism: Pseudoneobacillus sp. (assembly GCA_035631415.1). Taxonomy (GTDB): domain Bacteria; phylum Bacillota; class Bacilli; order Bacillales; family Cytobacillaceae; genus Pseudoneobacillus. Next base: position 430 of record DASQIV010000359.1, read on the forward strand.
GGCCCCCACCAAATAGCGCTTGAAATACTGGTTCAAAGTGGCTCCTAATACCATCGAATGTTTGTGAGAATCGTTTTTTCATCTCATCATCCATTTCGTCAATGACTTGGAAAAGAGTGTCTTTTGCCTCTTGCAGATCGGTCTTTTGTTCTAATAAAAATTCATAGCGTTCTGACACTCGTTCATATTCTTCAATTGCACCAAGATTAACTGTACCGAGCTCTTCAATAGCTAGCCTAATTAATTTCACTTTTTTCCGAGCCTCTTCAATAGGAATGACGAGTGGATACATTTCTTTTGCACCGTCAAAAGAAAGTAAATATTCCTCCCGCAAATGGGCTAATTTATTTTCTAGTTCCACATCTAAACGGTTTAATTTTACCTCTTCATCCTTTAAAGCTTCCACAAGACCTTTATATCTTCTCTTGAGTTCTTTTATTTCTAACTCAGCATCGTCAAGTTGGTTATTTAAGTGGAGACGTTCTTCTCTCCGCGAAGTAATAAGCTTTAATGTTTCATTTTTATCCTGAAGTTTTTTCTTTGCAGCCAATTCTAGCTGTTCTTCGCCAGAATGACTATTATTCATTTCTGAATTTAAAATGGATAGGTCTTCCTTAATCGTTGTATGCTTTTCCACATTTTCCGATAATTGAGACTGTATAAAATTCAATCTTTCTTTTGCATGACTAAATTGTTCATTTTTGGCAGCATAGGCAACCTTAAGGTCACTCATTTCCTCACTTAATGAATCCTTTGAACTTTTTTCTGTTGTACGCTGATTAGTTAATTGCTGAATTTGCTCATCTAGAAGAGTAATCTCAGTCTCAAACTTATTAAGTTGAGATTCTAGTATCTCTTTTCTATTCGTTAGCGATTGTTTTTCTTCTACATATTGTTTCATCTCTATATCATATAGAGATAATCGCTCATTGATATTTTTCTCTTCTACCTCAATTTCACGGAGATTCCCTTTTAAGGATTGCTCATTTAATCGAAAATGCTCGCCATTTTTCCTTAAGACTTCCATCCGTTCTTCTTGAACTTCAATATCCTGCTTTAATTTCTTCACTAATTGTTCTAATTTAGAGGTTTTATCCTCCATATCATTAAGCTTAGACTTTAAATCTTCTAATTCACCTTTACGAGATAACAATGAAGAATTTTTTTGTTTCACTGCACCACCTGTCATGGATCCACCAGGATTGACAATATCTCCATCTAACGTAACCATTCTAGAACGATACTGAAGCAGCTTCGAAATTTCATTTGCTCCTTTTAAATCCTTGGTGATTACTACATTACCCAACAGATTTAAAATAACATCCTCATATTTGGAATCATATTTGATTAGATCTGAAGAAATTCCAACAAACGAAGAATGTCCTTTAATCATTTGTAATTGTGTAGTTGAAAGAGCTTTTCCTTTTATAATATTTCGTGGTAAAAATGTAGCTCGTCCGTAGGAGTTTTGTTTTAAGAATTGAATTGCTTTTCTACCACTATCCTCATTTTCAACAACTATATGCTGCATAGCTCCACCTAGGGCCGTTTCGATCGCTAGCTCATATTCCTTTGGAACTTGTATGAGCTCTGCAATAGCACCTTCAATACCAGATAATTTTCTTCCTCTAGCTTTTAAAACCTCTTTTACACCTTGGAAAAATCCAGAAAAATCCTCTTCCATTTCTTCGAGCATTTCTTTACGAGATTTTGCTTGTTGTAGGAATTGGTAGGCTTGATATAAAGTTTTTTCTTGAGTTTGATAGCTGTTTTTTAATGACTCAAGCTTTTTTTGGCTATCTCTGTAAGTATGGACTTGTCCCTCAATTTCATTTTGAATGGACCCTATATCAGACTGAATAACTTCCTTTTTTTCTAGAATTACGTTACGGTCTATAATATATTTACCATTTTCAGCTTGTAACTTTGAAGCCCTATTACTTTGTTGCTCAAGTTGCTGAATAATGTATTTGATTTCATTCTTTGCGTTTGCTTGTTCATTTAATTTATCAATATATTCGCTTTTTAAGGACTCGATTTTTTCATCAATATTTTCGCTAAACAACTGGAATTGTTCTCGTTTAGATTTTAATTGTTCTTGTAACTCTCTTGCTTCCTTTTCTAGTGTTTGAACAATGGACTCTTGCTCACTTTTCTGTTCGGAAAGCAGGGTGATTTTTTCAGATAGCTCTAAAATATTTTTTTCTAATTGGGATCGATTTTGAGAAGTATTCTTTTTTCTTTCCTTTAATACTTCCTTTCTCCCCTCAAGCTTTTCAAGTTCCTCACTTGTATGAAGCAACACATTCTGAAGCTCGGTAATCGACTCATCTAATGCGGTCATATGATCTCGCATTTCTTCAATCTTAGCTTCCTTTTTTTGAACTTCAGCTGATAACCGGACATCATCATCCTTGTGTTGTTCAAATTGTTTTGAAATAGATTCCCATTTCCGATGAAGATCCTCTATTTCGTAGACAGTCAAGGCAACCTCAAATTTTTCTAGCTCTTCTTTTTTCTCTAAAAATTCCTTTGCCATGGAAGCTTGAATTTTTAAAGGTTCCACTTGACCTTCTAATTCATGTAAAATATCCGTTACACGATTTAGATTTTCTTGTGTTTCAGTTAATTTACTTTCAGCTTTTTTCTTTCGATTTTTATATTTTAAAACACCCGCAGCTTCTTCAAAAATAGTTCGACGTTCTTCTGCTTTGCTATTTAAGATTTCCTCAACTCTACCTTGGCTGATGATGGAAAAGGCTTCGCGACCTAATCCTGAGTCCATAAATAAATCGACGATATCTTTTAATCGGCTGGGTTGCTTATTAATTAAGTATTCACTGTCTCCTGATCGAAAAACTCGTCTTGTTACGCTTACTTCACTATAATCGATCGGTAGAAAGTGGTCTTCATTATCAAGGGTTAAGGTGACTTCAGCAAAATTCAAAGCCCTTCTAGAATCACTACCAGCAAAAATAATATCTTCCATTTTCCCTCCACGGAGTGACTTAGCTGATTGTTCACCTAGTACCCAGCGAATAGCATCCGTAATATTACTTTTACCACTCCCATTAGGTCCTACAACAGCGGTTACACCTGGGACGAATTCAACCACACTTCGCTCCGCAAATGATTTAAAACCGACGACCTCCAATCGCTTCAAAAACATATTTATCCTCCTTCCCTTAGTATTTTTTATTTATTTTCGTGTATTTTTAATTTTTGTAAAGCCATCTGCGCTGCATGTTGCTCAGCTTCCTTTTTGGATCTACCTGTTCCTTCTCCTAATTCAACACCATTTAACGATACTAATGAGACAAATTCACGATTATGGGCAGGACCAATCTCTTGAAGGATTCTATACTCAAGTGT
>DASQIV010000360.1:0-2746 GCA_035631415.1 Pseudoneobacillus sp.
ATATGTGAGGGTTAATCTTGATTACTCCACCAATTATTTATGAACAACTTCTACTCAATAAAAGAATTGTCCCAAAGCTTCCCATGATGCTCAATGATTGTTTTAGATCCTAGCAGCCCATTAGAATTTCGACAATTTTCAACACAGACCCACAATATGTGTGTTATGATTTTTATCATAGGCAAATTTTATGAAAGTAAAAGACCCAAAGCCACGGGCCTAAAACACTAAATTGTTATGGTAGCCGGGTTGCCATGGTATCCCTGAAGATTTAAGTAATTAAGCAAAAACCTTACCTATTGCCTAAATTTAGTGTAAAGGTGTTATAATCCATGCTTAAAATATTAATTGCAGATGATTCAATTTTTATGAGAACCTGGTTAAAAAAGCTTTTGTTTGAGCTAAATGATCAAGTTTTTGCAGAGGCATCTACTGGTAAAGAAGCAATAGAAATTTATCGACAATTCAAACCGGATATTGTGACTATGGATATTACGATGCAAGATTTAAACGGTATAGATGCTCTTAAAGAAATTATTCAATTTGATCCTGATGCAAAAGTTATTATGTGCTCTGCATTAGGTCAGAAGTCTGTAATTATTGAAGCAATAAAGCTAGGTGCGATAGACTTTGTGGTTAAGCCTAACTTTCACAATCTAGTAGATATAATAAAAAAATATAATCATTTATTACTAGAACTGTAATTTTATTTTATTCCCCTCTTCTTTGAAATCTTATATATAACCATTTCTCTATTGGGATACAATTCCTTTGTTCATTAACCTGCTTTATACTACCTTAATAAAACAAATAGACCGAGATCATACAAGGGATGAATAAAATCCCGTATAATCTCGGTTTTATCTGATTGGTAGTAAAGGAAGTTAGCTCTTAGTTAGTAACTTAAGTTTTAATATTTACCTACCTGAAAATAAATTTTTTTAAAAAGTTTAATATCCACCAAAGAAAAGCAATTATCAATGCACTCTCACAAGCAGTTATCCCGAGAATAAATAAAATTCTCCCGAAATCTTCAAGTTCATTTAAACCATACTTAAGCTCAAGATTGCTAAAGAAATTATGTAAGCTGCTTAAAACGAATATAAAAGGGAACAGACTCCAAAAGAATTTATTAATATCTTTAGGTAAGCAAACCTCCATATTCGACAACCTCCTAGTAATAAATCTCCTCTTACTATAAAGGATTTGTTCACTCACACCCATTAGTTTAAGAGATTAGCAAAAATTAAAGCAAATACAATATATGCAAACATTATTGCACCCCATGCTGAATTGTCTGCAGTATTTGTCTCACCTTTTTGTATCTTCTTAGCCAATGAAACACAATTTAGAAAGAAAATGATAGCAATAATCGGAATAGTCACCTTTCGAAATTATATATAACAACTAAAGATAACATAAGACCAAAAGGAGCTTTTCAATGTTCCCTTATTAAAGAGGAAACTTATCCTGATAATTACTATATGTGTGGGAAGTGCCATAATTACCAGTAACATCAGCGGAGTAATTATTTCATAGCTTTTAATAAAATAAGATAAAGTTCCCAAGGTCTGAGTTAATCCACTGGCTTTTTTTCACGTAATATTTAGTTATCTAAGTCAATTACATTCCCGGTACGCATTTGTACTAGTTTCAACAAAAAGAAAAATAATTATAATAATTTTTACCAAAGCCGCTCCCCCTGCCTCCACTTTACTCTCTCTATTAATTAAAAAAAGACATTTATTTTTTATACATTTAATACAATAAATTTAAAGAGGTGAAATGAAATGCCTAGAGTGAAATATAGAGAATCCGATGTTGAATTAATGGCTAGAATGATGCGGGCAGAAGCAGAGGGTGAAGGGAAATTAGGAATGCTTATGGTTGGTAACGTAATTGTTAACCGTCTAAAAGCAAATTGTTTAGATTTCCAGGAGTTAAGAACAGTGCGAGATGTCGTATATCAGGTTCAAGGCGGAAATTATTCATTCGAAGCAGTTCAAAAAGGTAATGTTTTTTATCAAAGGGCAAGAGAAGTAGAAAAACGATTGGCGAAACAAACCTTAGATTATTGGAGGCAACACCCTTCTAAGTATTCCCTTTGGTATTTTAATCCATATGCAGAATGTCCGCCAACATGGTATGACCAACCCATTTCAGGGAAATTTAAACAGCATTGTTACTATGAACCAAAGCCCAATACATGCGAAGGTGTTTATAGATGGTAAATAAACAATACACAACTTGATAGGAGAAAAATAAAAAGAGTAGAGATAAAAATTAAGGTCCTACTTTGACTTCAATTAAATCAAATAAGCCGAAGAATTCGGGGATTATTGAAAAACCTTGCTTGTTTTTTTGGGCTTTTTTAAAGTTTTTGTTATTTATCAAAAGCTCCTCTGTTTGTAGAAAAAGATTAGGTACTTCTCTATTATCGAAAATCACATCCCTTTTATTTAAAAACATTCTATTATAGTCCAATCCTGTTCTGTTTGAAGCACAAAAACCTACTGTTCATTTCCAAGACCTTTTTTATACATTCTCTTTAAATGTGCTTTAAGTTGTCAGTTCGTTTATCAATATATAATGTCCCATCCTTTTGTAGCTCTATATAAAAAACCTCTTCTAATTTTGTATTAAACATATTCAATTGGTTCGTTAATCAATCTAAGGAAATCCCTGCTTCTTTTAAATATTTTTCTAATACTTTACCATCTGCTACTAGTTCCATTGGGATATACAT
>DASQIV010000361.1:0-2819 GCA_035631415.1 Pseudoneobacillus sp.
CGTTATGGTTTTTAATATAGTTCTTACATATAAAAATGTTGCTAACATGAGTATGCTTTACAGAAGGAAAGGTGAATGAAATGAACCAGAAAGTTGGATTTATTGGTTGTGGAAAAATGGCTCAAGCGATGATTGAAGGAATGATAAGATCCAAGGTTATGCAACCAGAGGAGATTATGGCAAGTGCTAAAACAGACGAAACTTTACAATCTGTTAAAGAGAAAAATAAAATTCTAGTTTCAAGTCATAATATAGAGGTTGCGAAACATGCTGATATTTTGATTTTAGCTATAAAACCTAATATTCATGATGAGATTCTAAAGGAAATTGCGGTGGCGATGGATGAACAAAAAGTGATCATAACAATCGCTGCTGGAATCAGTTTAGAATACATAGAAAGCTTTTTCCAAACAAAAGTGAAGGTAGTTAGAGCAATGCCTAATACACCATCATTAGTTGGAGAGGGAATGAGTGCGATTTGCCATAACGAACAAATAAATCAGGGAGATTTGGAAAAGGTGCTGCTCCTCTTTAATAGCTTCGGTAAAACAGAAGTCATGGTGGAAGAATTAATGGATTCCATTCCTGCCATAAGTGGGTCATCACCTGCCTACGTTTACATGTTTATTGAAGCGTTAGCAGATGGGGGAGTAAAACAAGGGATACCAAGAAAGCAAGCTTATAAGCTTGCAGCCCAGGCTGTTTTGGGAGCCGCGAAAATGGTTCTTGAAACCGGAAATCACCCAGGGGAATTAAAGGACAATGTTTGTACGCCTGGCGGGGCAACCATTGAAGCAGTTGCCGCTCTTGAACAAGAAGGGTTTCGGTCTGCCATTTTAACTGCAATGGACCATTGCACCCAAAAATCAAAACAATTATCAAATAAAAACGAATAAAATTTTGGGGCGGATCTCTTGCATCTTTTATTAATAGGGAGCAGAAGATCGGTATGTCCCCTTAAACTGAAAAACGCCTGTCAGTTCGGGTTGTAGCCGAGTGACAAGCGTTTTTTATTTTTTAAAAAAGAGGGGTTGTCATTACAAACAGAATTCGATTTAACAACCGGTGTTAGTGGTTTATCAACCTCAATATTAAATTTATCAACTGGAATTGGGTATTTATCACCCGTTTTTCCAATATATCAACCGCGACCCAATTCTATTATTAAAACCATTATTCATTAAGACCTCAGAGCAGTTGGTAAGTGAAAATTGGTCCTACACTCACAATTGACAAATGAAAAGGTATCACTATATTTAACCATATGGTTAAATAAAATAATGATGAAATTCCAAATGAATCCATCTTCGGTAGATTGTGCATGTAAATGGTTAACTGATTTGAAATCTTTTTGGGACTCCCGGGTATCAAGACTAGAAAACTTTCTAGTTAAAAATTCAAAAAAGGAAATAGAAGCTTCGAATCATCATCACGAAGAAAGTTAGTATTAGTATGAAAAGATAAAGGGGGGAATGACGCTCTAACATCAAGTTAATCAAATTGACGAGCGATAATATGGATATTTCAAAAGAAACGATTATTGATGTAAAAGGTTTAGTAAAGAATTATGGAACCTTTCAAGCGGTGAAAGGTGTTCATTTTCAAGTTCGCAAAGGCGAGATTTTTGGTCTATTAGGTCCTAATGGCGCAGGGAAAACAACCACGCTTGAAATGCTTGTTGGTCTCCGCAAACCAGATGAAGGAACGGCTATAATTGGTACATACGATATAATACGTGAGATGTCTAAAGTGAAAGAGCTCATTGGCGTACAATTACAATCCACTTCGCTTTTTGAGTTACTGACGGTAGAAGAAATTCTTAAAATGTACGCTAGTTTTTATCCTTCACATATTTCCATTTCGCAAATCATCGACGATATGTTGCTTACAGAAAAGAAAAAAAGTCGGATAAAAGGTTTATCAGGTGGTCAAAAGCAGCGTTTAGCAATTGCTCTTGCATTAGTTCACGATCCACAAGTTGTCTTTTTGGATGAACCTACAACCGGTTTGGATCCTCAAGCGAGACGAACACTATGGGATATTGTCCTTCAATTAAAGGATAAGGGAAAAACGATTGTGATAACCACTCATTACATGGATGAGGCGCATATTTTATGTGATCGAATTGCGATTATGGATCAAGGAGAACTTATCGCATTAGATACTCCAACTGAATTAGTGAAGAGTCTTCAATCAGATAGTGCGTTGGAATTTAGGATAGTAGATCAAATAGCTGACATTGATTTTTCAACTATTGATGGTGTAAAGAAAGTTGGAAACCGAAAAGAGACCTATGTACTTTATACGGATCATTTACAAACCACGTTAACCAGCTTGATTCATTATGCCTCTGAGAAAAACCTGCAACTTGTCGATTTGCAAACAAGGACAGCCACATTAGAAGATGTGTTTATACATATGACGGGAAGGAGTTTGAGAGAAGCATGAAGGCTTACTGGCAGTTAACACTCGCACAGTTGCGAATTTTCCTTCGAAATCGCCAAGTACTGATCTGGACTCTGGTTTTTCCTATCCTTCTCATGACCATGTTAGGATCTTTTTTAGGGCAGGGTAATGGCCTATCCTTAACGATTGGTGTTGTTGATAAAGATCACTCGTCGTTTTCAAGTGAATTTGTAAAACAACTGAATGAAAATGAAGCAATAGATTTAGAAATACGAAAAGATGAAAAAAGAGCACCTTCTAGTCTGAAAAAGGGAGATTTGCAATTAGTCGTAATAGTCCCAAAAGACTATGAATCTAATATAAAAAATAGAGAGGTGAATGGGAAGCCATTTGCAATCCCTGTTTATTTTAAT
>DASQIV010000362.1:0-2192 GCA_035631415.1 Pseudoneobacillus sp.
GAAGAAATGGATTTTTTCTATGAGATTACGGAAGAGATAGAATTCGAATCCGGTCCAGTTGTGGTTCAATTGTTTGAGGATTTGCATCAGCAGATTTCGTCTTTCACGGATAAGTTGAAGGCACATTCCAAACGTGAGGAAGAAGGGTTATTCCCTTTGATGGCCCGCCACCTAGGTGAGAATGACAGAACAATCCCAACCATGGAATTTGAACATGAGAAGGCGGAGCAGCATCTACAGGATTTTCTAACTGAAGCTGAAAACAAGGGAAAAGACATTAATGAAACTGAAGCGCAATGGATTAGCGTATCAGCTGTCCAGGCTTATACTACCTTAATACAACATTTCGCGAATGAAGAAAAAGTGCTGTTTCCGTTGGCAGAGAGTATATTGACGGTTGATGAGATGGAGGAACTTGGACAATTGTTTCAGACTCGTTAAAGTATTGATCCAAGCGTGTTCAGATAAATAGTATATACAGTTTATTATCCGCTTTTATTAAGCATTTTTCTTTTTATGTTAAGGATTGTTTTCGAATACTGTGATGAAAAGAAACGTTATTCTTACTTCAAATGAAGCAAAATAACCGATTTTGATTTATATTATAGAATTTAAATTTTTACAAAAAAGAGTTATATTAGGACTAGAAGTGGCAAGTAGCCTTCATTTCTACTTACGAGGAGGAACTATGTTATTCGACGAGGTTTTTGGAATTAGTAGTTTAGATGAATCGAAACATAATATACGGTATAGAGAAGCAGTGAGGGCTGTCATTGTCCGAGATGGTCAAATTCTACTTATTCATTCCAACAAGGGGGATTATAAGTTTCCCGGGGGTGGAGTGGAAAAGGGTGAATCCCATGATCATGCTCTTTTGCGAGAAATTGCAGAAGAGACGGGTTACATAAACGCTGTAGTGAAAAATAAAATTGGGGTAGTGGTTGAGAGACAAATAGACGAATATGTGGAAGAGCCCAATGCATATTTTCAAATGACTTCCCATTATTATGTGTGTGATCTGATAGATGAAGAGAAAGTTGCCTTAAAACTAGAAGGCTACGAATCGATTCAACAATTTACACCGAAATGGGTAACCATAGAGGAAGCTATTAAGGAAAACCATCAAGCTCTTACCCAACCAAATCCCAATGACTGGATTCAACGTGAAAGCTATGTGTTAAGTAAACTAGTAAACGGGTTAAATGTTGAATAAAAAAATTGGCGTTTCTTATGCTTCCAATTTGGTTGCAAAAGAAACGTTTTTTTATATAGTTTAAATGGATATCAAGAATGGGTGCTCACTCTATATTAAACCAATGTTAGAGAACCCTCAGTGTACTTTCTATGAAACTTTTTCCAATCCTTTCCGTATTATTTTATAAAGAATAGTACAGAAGGGAGTAAATATGAAGTATTTTAACTATGTTGTTGCAATGATGCTATTGGTTAGTTTGATTATAAATGTAAAATTGCTGAATCATTTAGAGAGTGTAGAAAATCAATTAATGAATTTGGCCAATCAGCAACAAGAAATCATTAGTCGGGTTGATGGTCAAGCCGGTGAAATTCGAGTGGTCATGGATGATATACAAAAACAGCAAAGCTGGATTAGTGAAATTAATATGGATATAAACTCACAAGGTTTGGAAAAAGGAGAAACAGATGTTAACTTTGATTGGCAAATAAAAGAATTCACTAAGGACAGCAAAGTTACATTTCATTATAATTTTGGTGATCAGGAAGAGTATACAACCATCGTCCCAAAAGAAACACAAACTGGATTTTATAAGGTGGAAGTACCTCTCAATGTGGCAGTAGTACCACGATTTGAAATTCACTTGATGGAAAGAAGCAATGACTCAGGAAATTCAAAACAAAAAATTGAAGAAAAATTACAAGAAGAATATGCACAACAGTCATTGAAGTATTTTGTTTCAGTTACGCAAGATGATATCGTGAAAAGTTCTGAGATTCAGACTCAATATTTAGGAGACTTTGGGTCTCAGTCTTACGGAGTGATAAATGTAGATTTGGACTTCCAGGGAGAACATAATTCAATTTTTGTCTCTAATTATGAAGAGGGTTTAATAAAAAAAGTTGAACTTCTTCAGTATCAAAATAAAACTCTTGTTGATGAGGAAGAAATGCAATCTGAAGGTGCTCATTTTTCCTTGAACCAAGTGGATCCAGAT
>DASQIV010000363.1:0-4181 GCA_035631415.1 Pseudoneobacillus sp.
GATATTATCTTCTTGTAGGAAATTTCTACATTTTTATGAAGTGAAATTCCATATTTAATATAATAGTGGAGAAATAAGAATGAAAAAGGAATAATAAGATATGAAAGTGAGTGGTCCATCATGGATCTTTTAAAAATAAAAGACCCTTCTTTCTTAAAAGGCATGACAATTCCAGAATTATAATTATTGAGGCAAGATATTCGTGAATTTTTGATTGAAAAACTTTCCGTGACTGGCGGACATATCGGTCCCAATTTAGGTGTTGTGGAATTAACCATTGCCTTACATGCATGTTTTAATAGCCCTCAAGACAAATTTATTTGGGATGTCGGACATCAGTCCTATGTACATAAGATTTTAACAGGTAGAGCAGATCAGTTTGATACGTTAAGACAATTCAAAGGTTTATGTGGGTTCCCGAAGATGATAGAAAGTGAGCATGATGTATGGGAAACTGGTCATAGCTCGACTTCCCTTTCTGCTGCAATGGGGATGGCGATCGCCCGTGATTTGAAAAAAGAATCATCATTTATTGTTCCTATTATTGGAGATGGTGCCTTAACCGGCGGAATGGCTTTAGAGGCATTAAATCATATTGGGCATGAAAAGAAAGATATGATTGTAATTTTAAATGATAATGAGATGTCTATCGCTCCAAACGTCGGAGCCCTGCACTCCGTATTAGGCAGACTTAGAACAGCTGGTAAGTATCAGTGGGTAAAAGATGAAATGGAATATATTTTAAAGAAAATTCCTGCAGTAGGTGGAAAATTAGCTTCGACTGCTGAAAGAGTGAAGGATAGTCTTAAATATTTATTTGTATCAGGAATGTTTTTTGAAGAGCTAGGTTTTACCTATCTTGGACCAGTTGATGGGCATAATTATGAAGAGCTCTTTGAAAATTTAAAATACGCTAAAAAAACAGAAGGTCCAGTCCTACTTCATGTTATCACGAAGAAAGGAAAGGGTTATCAGCCAGCAGAAAATGATAAGATCGGAACTTGGCATGGTACAGGTCCATACAAAATGGAAACAGGTGATTTTGTAAAGCCAGCAGCTGTCCCTCCTCCAGCATGGAGTAAATTAGTAAGTGAAACAGTTCGAAAGCTTGCCCGTAAAGATGAACGAATAGTTGCCATCACTCCAGCAATGCCAGTAGGTTCTAAGCTAGAGGGATTTGCAAGTGAGTTTCCAGACAGAATGTATGATGTGGGTATTGCTGAACAGCATGCGGCAACAGTTGCCGCTGGTTTAGCAACTCAAGGCATGAAGCCGTTTTTAGCGATCTATTCTACTTTTTTACAAAGAGCATATGATCAAGTTGTTCATGATATTTGTCGACAAAATTTAAATGTATTCTTAGGAATTGACCGAGCTGGTTTAGTAGGTGCAGATGGAGAAACCCATCAAGGTGTATTCGATATTGCCTTTTTAAGACATATTCCAAATATGGTTTTGATGATGCCAAAGGATGAAAATGAAGGTCAACATATGGTAAACACGGCTATTCATTATAATCAAGGACCTATTGCTATGCGCTTCCCTAGAGGAAATGGCATTGGAGTTCCATTAGATGAAACATTAAGAAATATTCCTATTGGTACATGGGAAGTATTAAAAGAGGGCGAAGATATTGCAGTTCTTACCTTTGGTACAACCATTCCAATGGCTTTAGAGGCTGCTACCCTTTTAGAAAAAGAGGGTATAAGTGTTAAGGTTGTAAATGCACGTTTTATTAAACCTCTTGATGAAAAAATGCTTACAACCATTTTGGATCAAGAAATACCTATACTAACGATAGAAGAAGCTATTCTTCAAGGCGGATTTGGTAGTGCCGTATTAGAGTTTGTTCAAAATCATGAATACTTTTCAGCAAGAGTAGGTCGAATGGGAATACCAGACCAATTTATTGAACATGGTAATGTGGATCTACTTTTAGATGAAATTGGATTAACAACTGAAGCTACTATCGAAAAGATAAAAAAACTAGCTCAGAATAAAGCAAAAAGGATATAGATATGAAAGCCAAGAAAGAACGTATCGATGTTTTATTGGTTGAAAGAGGTTTAGTTGAAACCCGAGAAAAAGCAAAAAGGGCAGTCATGGCCGGACTCGTTTATACAAATGAACAAAGATTAGATAAGCCGGGTGAAAAAGTCAGTTCCGATATTCCCTTAACCGTAAAAGGAAATCTTTTGCCTTATGTTAGTCGAGGAGGTTTAAAGCTTGAAAAGGCTTTAAAAGTATTTAGTTTAGATATCAAAGGTAAAAAAATGATTGATATCGGGGCGAGCACTGGTGGATTTACCGATTGTGCATTGCAAAATGGGGTAGCCATGTCATATGCGTTAGATGTTGGTTATAATCAACTGGCATGGAAATTGAGACAGGATGACAGGGTTGTGGTAATGGAGAGGACCAATTTTCGTTACGTAACCGTTGCTGACTTAACAATGGGATTACCAGAATTTGCTTCAATCGATGTTTCTTTTATCTCATTATCCTTAATCCTACCAGTACTAAAAACATTATTAACCGCAGATAGTGATGTAGTGGCACTTATTAAACCGCAATTCGAGGCAGGTAGGGATCAAGTTGGGAAGAAAGGCATCGTTCGTGATCCTGATGTTCATTTAGCTGTCATTGAAAAAATTATCAAGCTTGCTATTATAGAGGGTTACAATGTTCAAGACCTTTCTTTCTCTCCAATAACTGGAGGAGACGGAAATATTGAATTTTTAATTCATTTGAAGTGGACAGGTCATCAACAAGAAGGACAAAACCTTTTAGAAGTAAAACCAATCGAAGTGGTACAAAATGCTCATTTAGAGTTTAAATCCAAGAAAGAAGTGGAATAAGTAAAGTTATTCCGCTTCTTTCTTTTTCTTTGCATTTTATTTATGAAAGAGCCTCATAAAAAAATGTACAAGTCCGACAAAATGGGCTAACATATGAGTATATAAGACAAATTATTACATATAAGGGTATGTAATTAGAGGTGAAATAATGAATAAAGGTCAACGCCATATTAAAATAAGAGATATTATTACGAATAATGACATCGAAACACAAGATGAATTAGTAGACTCATTAAAAGCATCCGGTTTTAATGTAACTCAAGCAACAGTTTCACGTGATATAAAAGAACTACATTTAGTTAAAGTTCCATTAATGGATGGAAGGTATAAATACAGCCTTCCTGCCGATCAACGTTTTAATCCTTTGCAAAAATTAAAGAGAACATTGATGGATTCATTTGTAAAAATTGATTCTGCAGGACATTTGCTTGTCATGAAAACTTTACCAGGTAATGCCATGGCTATTGGAGCTTTAATTGACCATTTGGATTGGAATGAGATTTTAGGGACTATTTGTGGAGATGATACATGTCTAATTATTTGCCGTACACCAGAGGACACAGAAGTTATTACCAATCGATTCCTGGAAATGCTCTAATGAGGGGTGAGGGGATTGTTAATTGAACTATCCATTAAAAACTTTGCAATTATTGAAAAGCAAACGATTTCATTTGACAAGGGTTTAACCGTTTTATCAGGAGAAACAGGTGCAGGGAAATCGATTATTATTGATGCCATACATTTACTTGTAGGTGGAAGAGGGTCCTTTGAATTTGTTCGTCATGGTGAAGAAAAGGCTGAAATTGAAGGCTTGTTCCAAGTAGATGAGAATGAACATCCGGTCGTGCAAAAAGCATCTGAATTCGGAATTGATATTGAAGATGGAATGGTCGTATTACGAAGAGAAATTTCCAAGTCAGGCAAAAGTGTTTGTCGTATAAATGGAAAATTAGTAACCATTTCTATCTTAAGGGAAGTTGGCTCAAGATTAGTGGACATCCACGGGCAACATGAGCATCAAGAGCTCATGAATGAATCGTCTCACTTACAGCTTTTAGATCAATTTGGAGCCTCTGAGATTACTCCGGCATTAAAAGAATATCAAGATATTTTCCGTAAATATGAGCAGACAGTAAAAAAACTGAAAAACTTAAGTGAAAATGAACAAAAAATGGCACATCGATTAGACCTTATTCAGTTTCAATTTGACGAAATTCAAAATGCTAACCTAAAACTTCATGAAGATACAGAATTGTATGAAGAAAAGAAAAAGCTTAGTAATTTCGAAAGAATTTTTAGTCTCATTCAAACTTCTTATTCTGC
>DASQIV010000364.1:0-2392 GCA_035631415.1 Pseudoneobacillus sp.
CTGTATAATTACTGTTACTTACACCCTCATATTGGGTAATTTCTTTAAGTTCTGGGAATGCATTAAAGGAATGGAACACAATTTGTGACATAATTAAGAAGATAAATTGAACTAAGATTAATTTGATTAAAATCCGTTCAAACCTTTTCATAAAACCCTCTCCATATAGATTGATTATAATAATTCTATTATGGAAAGAAATTACCTATTTTATCCACTTATTCTAATATTCCTTTTTTCTTTATAGCCAGTTGTCGTTCAAAACTAAATCGAAGAATGAATTGACGTTGGTTACTTGTTAAATCCAAAAATTGAAGGGAAACTTTATTTTTGGATTCATTCTCAATAACCCTAACCACTTTACACTGTAATTTAAGGTAATGGTATTCTCCATTTTGCATAGGAAGAACAAACCATGTATCTATGATCATATCAGCTTTAATATTAACATTTGTAGGTACAAATACAGATGCCCCACCAGCACTAATATCTTCAGTTATTGTAGTAAAGGGTGAAAATTCTGAATTCAAAGAATGGATCGCAATATCCATTGAGGTTTCAACCCTTACAAATTGTCGTCGTTGAATTTTAATTAATTGGTCTTTGCCTGGAAAGTTAAGGACTAGCATTGGAATATTCTGCTTTGTTCTTCCTTTAACCGCCGTTTCAAAAACATAAACAGAGCCATCATTACTTACAAATGAAGCTTTCATTTGCGTTCCATCTAATAAAAAGACCGTTCTATTGGTTTTTAAATTTATTGGATAATCAATAAATAAGTCATTACCTTTTTGTTCTACTAATTTACATTTATACTTTTCAATTTGATCGGAGTATTTTGGTTCGAGAGTAAGTACGTCCCCAATACTTATCATACAAATCACTCTTTCTATTAAGCTCTTTTCATGAAGTTGTGCAGGATTTAACTATAAAGCATCCTTACCAAGTGAGGATATCGAACTATTTTTTTACCAATTGAGCATAAAAAATAATCTTGTCCTTCCTTATTATGCCACGGATTAATCTACAAGGAAACATTTAAAATAATAAAAGGAAAAGCGTTTCCGCTTTTCCTTTTATAGTACATCTTCAAATATCGGTTCTGCATTATGCAATTTTTCAACATTTTCTTCTATACCAGTTACAGCATTTACATATATTCTATAGGTATCATCACCTAATGTACCTAAGAACTCATTGCATAACACTTCTTCGTTTATATCATTTAATATAACAGCAAGTCTATGTTCCTGTACTTTTAAATTAGGATTAATTTTTGTTCGAGCTTCTTTCTCTGTAATCGAAGGTTTTGGAATAGTACGAGTATAATGTGATTTCAGATAATCGCTAGCTGAGAGACCTATCATGTCACCATTATCGAGAGCAACCTTTACTTTGATGGAATCTGGATAAATTCTTACATCATTTTGTTTGGCTACAAAAGTAAATACTCCGATATTGTCATATTGAGAACTCTCAAATAAATCCAGATCTTTGAATCCATTTTCCTTTAAAAATTGGATTGCATCATTAGAGGCTTGATTCAAACTTAATTTCTGCTCCTTTACGTCTCTAGATAAGATTAACCAAATTGGATACCCCCCTTTTTTAGTGATATCCATATTGGCTTCTAAACCTGTTTGTCCATCTTGAATGGATACACTATAGAATCCATAATCAGAGCCTTTTCCATTTTCAACTACTTTTATTTTTGCTTTGTTATTAAAATTTGTATATTTTTTGGCAATAGCTTTTGCTTCACTTTTGCTTATGCTTTCACCTTTAAGCTTTTTAAAATTCTCATCCTTTTCTTGCATATTCGTAAAAGTTGGTCCAAAATTGGTCTCATCGTATTCAGATACCGTTTTTTCTACCGTTTTAAACCCATCAATGATTGTATTATCCACAGATTCTTTTTGTGTGGCTAATGCTAATTCTACATCCATCCATCTTAAATTATTCTCTAATACCAAATGCTGAACTTTTCTAAGTTCTTTTTGAATATCTCCAGATTGTTTATAAAGTGTTTTCAATGCGGCGTACTCTTTTTCTGAAAGCGGTTCCTTATCAAGATCTCTAATCGCAGCTCGATAGCTAAAATCACCGATTTTTGCTAAAAATTCTTCTGTCTTATTAAATGGTAATAATGTTAAGGGTAATTGCCCTACATCACTATGTGCTTCAGATGTAATTCTCCATACATCAGCTAATGCAGGAGACAACGAATTTCTCGAATTCATGGCTAAAGTTGTCCCAATCTTATCGTTTAATAGATCGACTTGATAGGTTAAATCATGAAATGCCCTTTGATAATTATTTTCTGCATTTAATAATACTGCATTTTTTTCACGATGTTCTTGATATCCCCAAAAGGCAGTCCCAGCTACACCTA
>DASQIV010000365.1:0-3113 GCA_035631415.1 Pseudoneobacillus sp.
GTCATAGCCTGCTTTTGCTAAAACATTGCACAGAGAATCGCCGACTGCCGCTCCACGAGCATGACCTAAGTGAAGGTCACCCGTTGGATTCGCTGATACAAACTCGACTTGGATTTTTTGATTGTTACCAACCGTTGTACTGCCGTATTCTGCACCTGCTTCTAGGATGGATGGGATCAAATCTGTTAGGTACGTGTTGTTCATATAAAAATTAATAAATCCAGGTCCAGCGATTTCCAATTTTTCAATCGAAGCCTTTGACTGATCAAAATGTTCAACAAGTAGTTCTGCAATCATTCGTGGAGCTTTTTTCGCTACACGTGCTAATTGCATTGCCATATTTGTTGAGTAATCGCCATGTGCTTTTTCCTTTGGGATTTCAAGAATGACATCAGGAATTTGCTCTTCTGTGGCAAGCTCTGCTTTCATAACAGCTGCTTTGATTTCTTGCTTTAACTTATTTTGTACTTCTTGAGCGATGTTCATTTTGCTTTGCATCCTCCTTATACGTGATTTCCATATGATATGTACCGGCCACTTCTCCTTGGGTTGTTAATTCATACAAAAGGTCAAGCACACCATCCTTTTCACTGGAAGGTACATGGCCGATTTTCTTTGTATTCGTCAACATTTCCATTGCCCCATAAGGAGTTTCATAATGGCCTCTCATTAGATGATCTTTTTTAAATACGAGACGCATGTTTAATGCCCCGCTACGTAAAATGACCGCTTCTCCATCCGAAAACTTGACTGATGTCTTAATATTCCCAACATCCATCACTTCTTCATAAAGAAGATAGGAAGACTGTCCCTTACTATAATATCGACCAAAAGTCACCAATTCAAAAGTCTCCTTCTGATCACCCTGGAAAATATCCGTCTTCACCCAAATCTTCACTGGAGTTTGCTCTGCCTTCGTTTCAACCACCAGCTCCACTTCCTTCAAAAAACAATACAAGGTGACAGGCACTTGGGAATTTCCGGAAATTCAAAAATCTCTTACCCTTCCTAAAATTCTTTGTCTGTTTGGACAAAATTCGGGAAGAATTTTACATTTCCAAAATATCCTGGTGCCTGTCACCAGATTATTTATTATTTCACCCAGCCTAAAATCATTTCGCGAATGAGCTTGCTTGCTGTGTTTGCTGTTTGTTCGGAGTTGTCGTAGATTGGTGCTACTTCGACTAAGTCTGCTCCAACTACTTTTACGTCGGAATGAGCGATTTCATGAATCGATGCCAGTAGCTCTCTAGATGTGATTCCACCACAATCTACTGTTCCTGTACCTGGTGCATGCGCAGGATCTAATACGTCAATATCGATTGTTACATAAACCGGACGTCCCGCTAATTTTGGCAGGATTTCCTTTAATGGTTGGTGAACATCAAATTTAGAGATGTGCATACCAACGCTTTTCGCCCATTCGAATTCTTCCTTCATACCAGAACGAATTCCAAAAGAATAAACATTTGATGGCCCGATTAACTCAGCAATTTTACGAATTGGTGTAGAGTGAGATAATGGTTCCCCTTCATAGCTCTCACGTAAATCTGTATGAGCATCCATATGGATAATTGCTAAATCAGGATATTTTTTATAGACAGCCTTCATGACGGGCCAAGATACTAAATGCTCTCCACCCATACCTAATGGGAACTTGCCGTCTGCTAAAATTTTATCAATATAATCTTCGATGATGTCTAAGCTTTTTTGCGGATTCCCGAAAGGAAGTGGAATATCGCCAGCATCAAAATATTTAACTTCTTCTAACTCACGGTCTAAGTAGGCACTATACTCTTCAAGACCAATAGAAACCTCACGAATTCTAGTTGGGCCAAAACGAGAACCTGGACGATAGCTTACCGTCCAATCCATTGGCATTCCGTATAGTACCGCTTGACTTTCTTCGTAATTTGGATAGCTCTTTATAAACACATTACCTGAATAAGCTTCATCAAAACGCATATCATTTCCCTCGCTTTTATAGGTTTTTTACGAAAAATCGGAGCCACTTATCATTAAGTGACTCCCTTTTTTAAAATGGATTCCTCTAAAATTAACGATCTCTTATTTTGTTAAATCGTCAACAAACTTTGGTAAAACGAAAGCTGCTTTATGAAGTTCCTTTGTATAGTACTTTGTATCGATTTCATGGAAACGGTCTTCACTTACTTCTAATGGGTTGTGCACTTTAGATCCTAAAGTGAAAGCCCACATTCCACTTGGGTACGTTGGAATGTTTGCAATATAAAGCTTTGTGATGTTGAAGATTTCTTTTACGTCTTTTTGAACCTGACGGATTAAGTCAGCCTTAAACCAAGGGTTGTCCGATTGAGCAACGAATATACCATCTTCTTTTAGAGCTTTAGCAATACCTGCATAAAAACCTTTTGTAAATAAATTTACAGCCGGTCCAACTGGCTCTGTAGAATCAACCATGATTACGTCATAGACATTTTCACTTTGTGCAATATGCATGAATCCGTCATCTACTTTTACTTCCACACGAGGATCCTCTAATTTACCTGCGATTTCAGGAAGGAACTTTTTAGAATACTCGATAACTTTACCATCAATTTCAACTAGTGTAGCTTTTTTCACGCTTGGGTGCTTTAACACTTCACGGATTACTCCACCATCTCCACCACCAACAACAAGTACGTTCTCAGGGTTTGGATGAGTGAAAAGAGGGACGTGAGCAACCATTTCATGGTAAACGAACTCATCTTTAATAGAAGTCATAACCATATCATCTAATAAAAGCATATTGCCCCATTCTTCTGTTTCAACCATATCTAACTTTTGAAACTCAGTTTGCTCTGTATGTAAAGTTTTGTTCACTTTCATTGTGATACCGAAATTTTCTGTTTGCTTTTCTGTAAACCAAAGACCCATATTGATCTTCCTTTCCAAATTTTTATTTATATTCTATTTACGTTTTTTACCATTATCCATCATTTTTCCCTATTACTACTATTTACAAACACGATAAAAAGTATAGAGGAATCTAGCAAAATTACAAGAAAAATTTTCTTTTTTTTAGGGAAATGTTTAAAACGCTACCATTTTTTTCATACTGTTACTATCAGGGTTTAACGAACAGCACTTTATCG
>DASQIV010000366.1:0-2971 GCA_035631415.1 Pseudoneobacillus sp.
TTCTCCTTCCGAAGGCAAACTATTACGGCAACATAAAGAGGTTGCAGCAACCCGGCGATCATCGTTCATTTCTGAACCTTAGACCCGTAGCTTTGCGTCCTTACCTTTCGATAAGTTTGCCTATTTTTACTTTACTGCTTGAAAGCATTAATATAACAATAGTTACATTTTACTATTATAAACTTGTGATAAAAATAGGTAATTCGACACATTTCTTCATTTTTCGCCAGAAGATATTACCATTTTTAAATACAAATAGAAAAAATCCGCCTACTTATTAAAGTAGACGGATTAGTTTTATCCGATAGAACCTTCCATTTCGAACTTGATTAGACGGTTCATTTCAACTGCATATTCCATTGGAAGTTCTTTTGTAAATGGTTCAATAAAGCCCATTACAATCATTTCTGTTGCTTCTTGTTCAGAAACACCACGGCTCATCAGATAGAATAATTGTTCTTCTGACACCTTTGAAACTTTTGCTTCATGCTCTAATGAAATATTATCATTTAAAATTTCATTATATGGAATTGTATCAGATGTGGATTGGTTATCCATAATTAACGTATCACACTCGATGTTTGAACGAGCGCCATCCGCTTTTCTACCAAAATGAACAATTCCACGATATGTTACCTTACCACCGTGTTTCGAAATAGATTTTGAAACAATGGTTGAAGAAGTATTTGGTGCTAAGTGAATCATTTTAGCTCCAGCATCTTGATGCTGACCTTTACCTGCAATCGCAATGGAAAGGGTCATACCACGTGCGCCTTCTCCTTTTAAAATAACGGCTGGGTACTTCATAGTTAATTTAGAACCAATGTTTCCATCAATCCATTCCATTGTTGCATTCGCTTCACACACTGCGCGTTTTGTAACAAGGTTATAAACGTTGTTTGCCCAGTTTTGAATCGTTGTATAACGGCAATAAGCATCTTTTTTAATAATTATTTCTACGACTGCACTGTGTAAAGAGTTCGTAGTATAAACAGGAGCTGTACATCCTTCTACATAATGAACATGTGCACCTTCGTCAACAATGATTAACGTACGTTCAAACTGCCCCATGTTTTCAGAGTTAATACGGAAATAAGCCTGTAATGGTGTTTCCACTTTTATACCTTTTGGAACATAAATAAACGAACCACCAGACCAAACAGCTGAATTTAAAGCTGAAAACTTATTATCAGTAGGCGGAATAACTTTTGCCCAATGCTCGCGGAAAATATCTTCATTTTCTTTTAGAGCAGAATCTGTATCTTTAAATACAATTCCAAGAGCTTCAAGGTCTTCTTGCATATTATGATAAACTACCTCTGATTCATATTGTGCCGAAACCCCAGCTAAGTACTTTTGTTCAGCTTCAGGGATACCCAGCTTATCAAAAGTAGCTTTAATTTCTTCTGGTACTTCATCCCAAGAACGTTCTGTTTTTTCAGATGGTTTTACATAATAAGTGATTTCCTCGAAATTTAAAGAAGCCATATCGCCGCCCCATTGTGGCATTGGCATACTATAAAAATGCTCCAATGATTTTAGACGGAAATCTAACATCCATTGTGGCTCTTGCTTCATTCTTGAAATTTCTTCTACGATTTCTTTAGTCAATCCGCGTTTAGAACGGAAAATAGAGACATCTTTGTCGGCAAAGCCATATTTATAATCACCGATTTCAGGCGCTTTTTTTGCCATCGTCGAATCCTCCCTTTATTAGAAAAGCGGAAGCGCCAAGGAAAAACAGTTTTTTGTTTTTCCCTTGTTAAGCCCCGACAAGCAAATGTTCTCTGCCCGAGGAAGTTGTTCTTTAACTTCATTGGGCAGAGGTTATTTGACCAAGGAAAAATGGTTTTTATTTTTCCCATCGAGGCGCTAGCAGGAAGAAATGAAGTACTTTCTTCCCTGCTGAAGCTGGACAACTAACCCGATTTTCTATGATTATTTTTGTTCCTCTTCTTTTAGCCCTTTTTCCATTGCCTTCCAGGCTAGTGTTGCACATTTAATTCTTGCCGGGAACTTGGATACACCTTGTAAAGCCTCAATATCTCCAAGATCAATATCGTCATCATATTCTTTGCCTTGCATCATATTCGAAAAAATACTAGACAACTTAATCGCATCGTCAATCTTTTTTCCTTTAATAGCCTGAGTCATCATTGACGCGGAAGACATTGAAATCGAACAACCTTCACCTTCAAATTTCGCATCGGTAACAAGACCATCTTCTACATTCATTGTTAATTGAATTCGGTCACCACAAGTAGGGTTATTCATATTAATGGTTAAACTGCCATCCTCGATAACACCTTTATTACGAGGGTTTTTATAATGATCCATAATAACTTGACGATATAAGGCATCTAAATTATTAAAAGACATCGCTAAAGTACTCCTTTGTTTTGACAAGCCCTTCGACAAGCTTATCAATCTCTTCTTCCGTATTATATAGGTAGAAGCTAGCTCTGGCTGTAGCCGATTGTTTCAGCCATCTCATTAGTGGTTGTGCACAATGATGTCCTGCACGAACTGCAATTCCATCTGCATCTAATACTGTGGCCACATCATGTGGATGCACATCGTTGATATTAAAGGTAACCAGTCCAGCTCTTTTTCCTGGATCTTTAGGACCGAAAATAGTCATTCCTTCAACTGAAGACATTTTTTCCATAGCATAGGCAGCTAGCTTGTGTTCATGTTCTGCAATTTTGTCTAAGCCAATTTGCTCAAGGAAATCAATCGCCGCACCTAATCCAATCGCTCCCGCAATAATCGGAGTTCCACCTTCAAACTTCCAAGGTAGTTCTTTCCATGTTGAATCATATAACTCAACAAAATCGATCATTTCTCCACCAAATTCAATTGGCTCCATGTTTTCCAATAGCTTCTTCTTACCATATAGTACGCCAATACCAGTTGGTGCACACATCTTATGCCCTGAAAAAGCAAAGAAATCACAATCTAAATCTTGAAC
>DASQIV010000367.1:0-2632 GCA_035631415.1 Pseudoneobacillus sp.
TTAGTGCGTTGAAGAGGGAGCCAGCAAAGCTTTTTCAGCTCTTGCCGACTCTCTTTTTATGCTTGTATAAAGAGGTCGGAGTTTAATATAGCTTCTAAATAAGCTTTCTATGTATGACCTTTTGAATTGTCGGCGATATAATAAATAATGAATAAGTTTCTTGAGGTGACTAATATGGAATTAGCAGAAATTCGTAATGAACTTGAAAGAACAGCTAAAAAATTAGCAGACTTTAGGGGGTCTCTTTGACCTTGAAAATAAAGAGGCACGTATTGCTGAGCTAGATGACATCATGCTTCAGCCCGATTTTTGGAATGATCAGCAAAAGGCTCAAACGTTTATTAATGAATCCAATGCATTAAAGGACCAAGTCCACGAATACCTTGCTTTAAGCGAATCACAAGAGAATCTTGAGTTAACGTATGAACTTGTGAAAGAAGAACAAGACGTTGAGCTTCAAGCTGATTTAGAAGCTGAATTAAAAGAGCTTGTCGTACGTCTAAATGAATATGAACTTCAAATGCTTTTAAGTGAGCCTTATGATAAAAATAATGCCATCCTTGAGCTGCATCCAGGTGCAGGTGGTACAGAGTCTCAGGACTGGGGTTCTATGCTTCTTCGTATGTATACACGTTGGGCAGAAAAGCGTGGCTTCAAGGTAGAGACCCTCGATTACTTGCCGGGTGATGAAGCTGGAATCAAAAGTGTGACCCTTCTCATTAAAGGTCATAACGCCTACGGTTATTTGAAAGCCGAAAAAGGAGTTCACCGTCTTGTTAGGATTTCACCATTCGATGCTTCAGGCCGTCGCCATACTTCATTCGTTTCGTGCGAGATTATGCCTGAATTTAATGATGAAATTGAAATCGACATTCGTACAGAGGATTTGAAAATTGACACCTATCGTGCAAGTGGTGCCGGTGGACAGCATATCAACACGACAGATTCTGCTGTTCGAATTACCCATACTCCAACCGGTGTTGTTGTAACGTGCCAAACGGAACGCTCGCAAATTAAAAACCGTGAACAAGCAATGAAGATGTTAAAAGCAAAGCTTTACCAAAGGGAAATTGAAGAGAAAGAAAAGCAATTACTCGAAATCCGCGGTGAGCAAAAGGAAATTGGTTGGGGAAGCCAAATCCGCTCCTATGTGTTCCACCCATACTCACTCGTTAAAGACCACCGTACAAACACCGAGGTTGGTAACGTTCAAGCTGTGATGGATGGCGATTTAGATAACTTTATTAATGCGTACTTACGTTCAAGATTAGCTTAAAAAATGAGAGCCTTTGCCAAAAAGGGTGAGTTATTCCCGAGAAATGGCAAAGGCTTATTTTTTTGAAATTTTAATTGTCTTTGCCTAGAGGTTAAAAACGAGGGTCTAGTGAAGCTTTAATTTGTTGGCAACAATGACAAAGTTAGATTGATGAATATCTAATTTTTCTTCGATATGTTTAAAATGGCTACGAAATTCGGTGGCGGTATCATCTACTTTTTGTTCTAGCTTACCAATGCGCATTTCCAGGTTGTCCACTTTTTGATCAAGAACATCAAATCTCACTTCTAGCTTATCAACCTTATTTTCTAGATGATCAAATCGCTTGTTCATATTTGAAAATCCATTGTTCATTTGTTCTATTAAATCTTGAAGAAGTTTCTCCATTGTATTCACCTCCTTAATGAAGATTATATCATTTGTTCATTACATTTTTATAAAAAAATGGACGAGGACCTAAGAATTTGAAAAGTCTCCCTACAACTAGGATAAAACCACTCAACCCTTCACACCCTATATCAAACGAACAAACCATCATTTAACCCTTTAATACGTTAGTCTATTGATATTTACACACTAAAAGCCCCGTGCTATACTCACTCTCGGTGAAAAACGAATAGATACAGCTATAGCAGGAGTGAAGTGTTAGTTTTTTCAAGTATTACCCAGTAAAAAATAGGCATTTACTTGATATAGCTGAGTACATAAGGGGATGTTAAATATGAAACGAAAACGAGGATTTTTACAGCTTCAACTTCATCCAAAGATAGATTGGATAGTTGAATATTTATACATATTAGTGGGCTCTGCCATTATCGGTCTCGCCTTCAACGTATTCCTATTACCAAATCGTATTGCTTCAGGTGGGGTAAGCGGGATTAGTACGATTTTAGATTCGGTTTTAGGGTGGGAACCAGCATTTGTTCAATGGGCGTTTAACATACCACTTTTTATTGCAGGAGTTCTCCTACTTGGGAAACAATTTGGAATTAAAACATTAGTAGGCACCATTTTTCTACCTTTTATCGTTTTATCTACTAAAAGTCTCGAACCGTGGACAATGGAACAACTACTCGGTGCTCTATTTGGCGGTATTGGAGTAGGACTCGGTCTGGGCTTAGTTTTTCGAGGGAAAGCATCCACAGGTGGTACTGATTTAGCGGCGCAAATCATTAATAAATACACAGGCTTAACACTTGGAACCTGCGTAGCCATTATTGATGGACTTATCGTCTTATCAGCTGCGATTGTTTTTGATATTGAACGTGGACTTTACGCCTTAATTGCTTTGTATGTAACAACTAAAACCATTGACTTAGTTCAAATTGGATTAGGTAGATCCAAGATGGCTATGAT
>DASQIV010000368.1:0-5257 GCA_035631415.1 Pseudoneobacillus sp.
GAAGTGGTTTTTCTTCTTCCCTCGAGGGGCTAGGCAGGAAGAAATGAAGTACTTTCTTCCCCGCTAGAGCTAGACGTGAATGATAATGGTTTCGATAAGTTATCCACAAGCGAGTATTTTATAATTTTCTAAACAATGAAAAAGACCCAAAAGTTTTCACTTCAGGGTCTAAAAAAAGACAATGAGAAATAAAGGTTTTAGTTCATTATTTTTCAAAAAAACTAAATCCACTTCAATTTCCTTCTCCCATCCAGACTTTACTGTCGGCTCTGGAGTTTCACCAGATCCACCGTATAAATATGAAAAGCAAAATTGCTTTTCAATATAATACGGGTCACGGACTAAGAAGCTAGTGCTTCATCACCGCCGGTTGGGAATTTCACCCGACCCCGAAGGCGACCATATCCCTACGGATACAATCGTACTATTAAATTATTTTTCCCTTTAGGGATTCATCAAGCCAACCAAAAGGAAATATTTTTTGATATTCCATATTATACTTTAATCCAATCATAAAAGGAAATGATATTACTCATAACGCTTCATATCCCATTTAGCTAATTGACATATGTTCACTTCTTTATCAGAGAAGAAGTAGATACCTGTAGAGCTTTCACTTGGATAAATTCGCCCGGTCATCACTTTTTCACCGTTATTAATGAAAACCTCAAGGGATGATGAATCAACAAAAATATGTAATTGAAGTAGTCCTTCTATAAGTTTAATTGGAACTTTTCTAATTCCACCCGGCCCTGCTCCAGATTTTTCACGATCAAAAATGAACAATTCTGTTTCCTTATTATAGGAGAGTACGGTTTCCTCTTTACCATCCTTACTTGTTCTGAGCTTTATCCCAAACGTGGTAGCATCTTTTGGATTAATCATAATCTTAAGCTCTATGGAATGTCCCTTTACATTAGCTAGTTCCGTTTCACCTTTGACAATGATATCCTGATAGGTTAATGGATTCTCACGAAGTGCTTCTAACTCTTTTACAGGTCTACAAATAATTTTGTCATTTTCAATTGTCAATTCCCGAGGTATAGTCATGGCGCCTGCCCAATTATATTGTTGTTCAGGCATATGACTCTCCCACATAGCCATCCAAGCAATCATGATTCTTCTTCCTTGTGGGTCAATCATCGTTTGCGGGGCATAGACATCAAAACCAAAATCTAAAAGTTGAAACTGTTTGTGATGTAACTTACCACTCTCATAATCAAGTTTTCCCAGCACGTATCCTGATTGATGGAGATTATGATATAGATGCCCTTCTGGACTCATTCCTTGTGGTGACATCATTAAAACATCTTGACCGTCAAGAGGAAAAATATCTGGACACTCCCACATGTATCCGAAGTTCCCTTCTCCTCTTGCAGCTACATTTAAAAACTCCCAATGAAATAAATCCTTTGATCGATACAAGAGGATTTGACCCATATGTTCTTTCGTTCTTGAGCCAAGTACACAATAATAATCATCATTATGTTTCCATACCTTTGGATCCCGAAAGTGATAAGGGTGAATATCGCCTTCAGGTGCTGAATCAATGACGGGATTTTGCGGGATTTTTTCGAAATGAATTCCATCCTCACTTACAGCTAAGCATTGAACCTGTTTGAGATCTGTTTCGTGATTATCACCTGTCCAAACATTACCCGTATACATTAAATATAGGTTCCCGTCCTTTTCAATAGCACTACCAGAAAAACACCCATCGTGATCATAATCCTCACTAGGTGCTAATGCTATCGGGAGATGTTCCCATGATGCTAAATCTTTACTTTTTACATGTCCCCAATGCATCGGTCCCCATTCAGGTGAATATGGATGATGCTGATAAAACAGATGGTACTCTCCCTTATAAAAGCAAAATCCGTTCGGATCATTTATCCAATAAGCAGGAGCAGTAATATGATATTTCAATTTCCAATGATTTTTCCCCACCCTCTCTTCTGCTTCTTTTAAGGAATTCTGTGCATTTGTTATCATGTTTTCCAAACCAATCACCATTTTCTTTTAATACTAAAGATATTATTCCTCATTTTAACAATAAAAATTTGAATTAACGTATTTCAGTGATATTGATTACTTTTCATCATTTCTTCGCATCTGCAACAACTATCTTAACGGAAACACGGTTGCCTAACATAAAGAAAAAGATACTTCCTAACGCAATTAAGGAAATAATCCAAAACATCATTTGACCATTATAATGACTTAGGAAATATCCCCCTAGTACAGGTCCGAAAAAATGACCTATTTTTCGAAATTGTCCCGCTCCAAAGTAGGTTCCTCTTAAATGGTCTTCTGCTAATTGATCAATTAAAATACTATTTGATGGGAATATCAATATTTCACCTACTGTAATAAAGGTAATCGCAATAATGGCAGTTATCCAACCGTTGACAAAGCTAAAACAGATTAAACCAAAAGACAATATGAAGGAACCTGCAATTAAAATTTGCATCGGTCGATAACGCTCTGCAAAATGGCTGATTGGCATTTGCATAAATACAACCAAGACGGCATTAATTGAAAGCAATACCGAATAGATCATTACGCCATTTTCCAGTGAACCCTCTAGGTATTGAGGCAAATTGGATTCTATTTGAGCATACCCCACATTTATTAATATCACTCCAAGAATTAAATATCGTAAAATCTTGTCTTTTCGTACGATACGGACAGCTTCAATAAAAGATGCTCCTTTTTTAGATTCATTTCTTTGAATGGAGAATTTATTAAATAATACCAATAAAAAGATTAAATAACTGAAATAGGCTGTACCTGTAATAATAAACGTCAGCTTAGGTGATGAATTGGCTAGAAAGGCACCAATTAGAGGTCCAACCGATGCACCTATATTAATAGCGGTATATCGTAAAGAAAAAACCCTCATTCTTTTTTCCTTTTCGGTTACATCGGACATAAGTGCTTGTGAAGTTGGTTCAAAAAAGGAATTGCATAAACCACTCAAAGCATTTAATAAAATAAACCACCCAGGACTATTTGCTAAAGAAAATCCATAATAAACGAAAGATAATACTAATAAAGAGCTTAACATTACAGGCTTCCGTCCATACCGATCTGATAACTGTCCTCCAACAAAGCCACCAAATGTGGCCATTAAAGGACTAATCCCCACCGTCAAACCAATTAAAAACGGATGAAGGTCCAAATTTCTTGATAAATAAATAGAAAGAAAAGGTAGTGTCATAAAGGCAGTACCTCTAGCTAATATCGTCCCTGCTAATAACACCCACACAATATTATGAAACTGTTGGAAATAATTTTTTATTTTCATATCTTTATCCTCACCAATATGGAATGATTTTCTAATTAATCATATATTCAGATTCGCAATAAGTAAATTTTAAACTTTTTATTTAATTCCATAAGTAATACTTATCAACCAAAACTCAAAAAAACGATTCTTTTTTAAAAAGAATCGCTTCCAAATCTAATCTAAATCGGATCCAGCTCTAGGGATATTTTTTCCGTAAAAAATTTCATCCATCTCATTCTTTAATTGCTCGGTTATCACTTCTTGATCTTCCTGTGTCAATCTCTCTTTGCTATACCCAAATAAATAGTTGTCCAAATCAAATTGCTTAAGCTTACACTTCGTATGAAAAATGTTCTCCTGATAAACATTCACATCAATCATATCGTATTGCTCCTGTACTTCGTCAGGAATATAGTTTTGTATTGAACTAATATCGTGATCAATAAATAATTTATGTCCTTTTACATCTCTCGTAAAACCACGGACACGGTAATCAATCACCATTACATCTGTTTCAAAAGAGTGAATGAGATAGTTCAATGCTTTAAGAGGGGAAATTTCTCCACAGGTTGAAACATGAATATCCGCTCGAAATGTACTAATACCCGCATCTGGATGATATTCTGGATAGGTGTGAACAGTAATATGACTTTTATCTAAAGCACCTGTAACTGCATAAGCCTTCGTTAAAGGAACCGGTCCTGGTGATTCCTCAAACCGTTCAGCTGGTGCTTCTTCTACCGGTCCTTCCGATACTAAAATCGTCACACTTGATCCTTGTGGTACATAATCCTGTTTGGCAATATTTAAGATGTGAGCTCCAATTATATCAGTAACAGATGATAAAATTTCTGTTAATCTTTCCGCGTTATATTGCTCATCAATATAGTCGATATAAGCTTGTCGCTCTTCCTTTGTTTTTGTGAAGCATATATCATACATATTGAAGCTTAAGGACTTGGTAAGGTTATTAAATCCATGCAATTCCACTCGTTGCTTTGGAGTTAGTTTCATTTTTTCGTCCCCTTTTTTCTTTTTCAATACCTTTATGTTTTATTGAATGCAACAATTATATTCATTTATTTTTTACCCACTAATTTGTTTTAGAAACATGCATGGAAAAAGTCAGCCTTTATCAGGCTGACTTAAAATTAAGGTAATCGATTTCCACGAGATGCTACATAAAGCGAGTACCATTCCTCACGTGTCATTTGTTCCGCCATACGAATTGCTTCTTTACTTTTTCTAATACGGTCAGGATTCGTCGTGCCTATGACAGGTTGAATCATCGCTGGATGCTTCATTAACCAACCAAGCACCACTGCCTCTGTTGATATTTCTTTATTTTTTGCCATCTGCTCCACAAGCTCACGTGTTTTTATGACAGATTCCGACGGATTTTCTAACTCACGGCCAGAAAACATTCCATAAGCCAACGGAGCCCAAGCTTGTATTTGAACATTTTCTAACCGGCAATGCTCTAT
Organism: Pseudoneobacillus sp.; assembly: GCA_035631415.1. GTDB lineage: Bacteria > Bacillota > Bacilli > Bacillales > Cytobacillaceae > Pseudoneobacillus. The sequence continues at coordinate 4,774 of DASQIV010000368.1, forward strand.
TAGTGAGTCTGGAAAATTGCTCTCTAGTCCTGCTTTTTGATTTACTAACACACCCTGCTCGAGCCAATCTATCCGGTGCAAACTCATCTCAAGTTGATTGACAACAAGCTGGTCAGTGAGCTCGTTTTGTAATATTTTCATTTGTGAGGTGTTCATATTTGATACACCAAAATGGCGAACCTTACCTGCATTTTTTATCTCTTCAAATGCTTCTGCAACCTCTTCAGGCTCCATTAAAGGATCCGGGCGGTGCAAAAGCAAAATATCTATGTACTCCATGTTCAGTCTTGACAATATTCCGTCTACGGAAGACAGTATATATTCTTTTGAAAAATCGTATCTCCCTGGAACTTCCCCATCAGCAAAGCGAATTCCACATTTGCTTTGAATAACCATTTGTTCCCTTAATTCAGGTTTACCTTTTAATACTTCTCCAAATACTATTTCTGATTTTCCCATTTTATAAATATCGGCATGATCAAAC
>DASQIV010000369.1:0-2493 GCA_035631415.1 Pseudoneobacillus sp.
GCCTATTCATTCCCTCACAATGATAAAATAAATATTACCATGGATCCGCTACGTTTAGCTGCCCAAATTGTCTCCGGTATTGGTTTTCTCGGGGCTGGGGTCATTTTAAGAAGAGGCAATGACAGTATTTCTGGTTTGACCACTGCAGCTATGATTTGGGGAGCAGCAGGAATTGGCATTGCAGTTGGAGCTGGTTTTTTTACTGAAGCCATTACTGGAGTTGGGTTAATTATTATTAGCGTTGAATTCATTCCATATTTAATTGGACTAATTGGTCCCAAACGTTTACGTGAAAAAGAAATTGCTCTTCAGTTATATATAGAAGATAAAGAAAGCATTTCAGATATTATTGTATTAATAAAAGAAGAAAAGTTTTCAATTAAGAGAATTCGTATTAAAGACCTCTCAGAACAAAACCACTTAGTTCAACTTGTTATTGGGGTAGATTTTAAAAAGAGTACAACGGATGTTTATTACACTATTTCCAAGTTCCGAGGGATACAAAGGGTGGAAGTAGAGAGTATGGGGTAAGCTCTAAAAAGTTTAGAGCTTATTTTTTTGTAAGGAAAAGTATTGCCAACCTTGAAAAAAAAAGTATAATTATTAGTATATTAAAAATACGGGGCATTAGCTCAGCTGGGAGAGCGCTACGCTGGCAGCGTAGAGGTCAGGGGTTCGAGCCCCCTATGCTCCATACCGTAAAACCCTTGCATAGCAAGGGTTTTTAATATTTATAGACTTTCTTATAATAATACGGCTGTATTTTTCACCAAGTCTTTCCCCTTTTCATTTGTGTTATGTGATAGTTCATTATCTCTTTTGAGACTTTACCTTTATTAAGTCATCCTCAGCTTTCTCATAATCTCCACTATTTTTATACGCAATTGATCTTGCTTCGTAAGCTCTTGATATTCCTGGAATGTTTTGAATTTTTGTTAGGATTGCAATTGCTTTACTTGCATAATTAATAATATCTTCATTACTAACATTTATCAGTCCTTTGTTTCCTAAATCTGCTAGAATAATCCAATACCAGCCTACACCTTGTTTATGATCACTTGTATTCCCTTCTTGGAAGGATTTCTTTGCTTCCAGAAGTAAACTTAATCCTTCTTCAATTTGTCTATTAGAAAGAAGATTTATCCCTGTTGAAAATAAACTCTGAGCATACACAACAGAACTTCCTGAAAGTCTGGCGCTCTCAATTTCCTTTTTATTGATTACATTAGCTTCATTTAGCCTTCCTAACTGGCGCAGCATCCCTGCTTGGCGAAGATAACATTGAGCTAACAATTTATAAGCATCTGAGACTTCAACTTCGTTATGATCTATAATTTTATAAACTTCATTTTCCACTTCTTTATAATGCTCTAAGGCTAAATCATATTTTTCTTGTTGCTCATATAAAATTAGTGCATCCTCTAATTTTTTCTCCAAAGAAAGTATATTGTTTACCATTTTTCTCCTCCGAGTAATTCATTTCTATTCCTATAAAAAAAGTTTTGTTAAAAATGTTTCGTTTATGCCACCTTTATTTGACGTTTTCATTCCTTAATTTGTTTCACGTAGGTAAACATTAAAAATTAAAAATTTGAAGGGGCATTTACTTCGAAGGTTAGTGTAAAGTAATCCTATTATTTGGCATTGTCTATTTTTTGTGCCTTTGCTTTAAATTCCTCGTAATTCTGTTTGTATTCCTCTTCAGTTACTGAACGAAATGTCAATTTTTGATCAGTCATCCAAAACGACGCGTTGAAACCAGCGGCACCATCAAGGAAATCCCCTTCCAACTTAGTTTCTTTTCCGTCTACGGTGGTGTAGAGCCTCACCATTTGTCCATCTGTCACTCCGTTCAAACCATATCTAGTTTCTTTGTAAGGAATGTTTTTATCTCCCGTGTCAGCCATCATAAGAAGAGAACCTGACAATTCACCTCCGAATAAGGCTTCATCGATTTTGACGAACAGTTGGAACGATCCGTTCTCTTCGGAATAAAGATACCCATAAACGCTATGAAGATCGTTGAAGAATTTTTCTAAACGCCTTTTTTCTATCTCTTCCGCATGATAGCTTCGTAGTGATTCTATGTAACCGTCAAGTTCTTTTTGGTTAACTGGATTGTATAATTTACTCTCTTTTTCCCCTTTCTTTTGTACTGAGAGAAAAGGACCCGAAAACCTAGCATCATACGCCATGATTTCCCCACTGTTATTCACTTTAAATTCATACCCCTTTTCAGTTTTTTTTCCGGTCAAGGGGTACTCTTCTCTTTCTATTAACATTTCTTTCCTGATTTCTCCTGTAATTTTATGCTGGTGAAATTTGCCTTCCACTTTCCCTTTTCTGCTGGTTAGTTCGAACCAATGAAGTGTGCCGTTATCACTGTACACAAATGCAGCGGATTTGTTCAGCGGGTCGTTTCGGTCTTTTAACTCGGATGTTCCCCACCTAAATGCAAAACCGAACAGCAACCCAATTACAACCACCACTCCC
>DASQIV010000370.1:0-5002 GCA_035631415.1 Pseudoneobacillus sp.
ATTTCAATCTATTGATAAAGAGATTGAAGAAGCTGCTAGAGTGGATGGTGCAAATGAGTGGATGGTATTTTTAAAAGTTACATTACCACTATCCTATAAGTCTATTATAACTGGGATGATATTAAGCTTTGCAAGAGCACTTGGCGAATTTGGAGCTACGCTTATGTTTGCAGGTAATATCCCTGGTAAAACTCAAACAGCGCCCACCGCTATTTATGTAGCGTTAGAATCCGGAAATGATAAAAACGCATGGATTCTTGTTTTATGTATGACCCTTATTTCATTCCTAATGCTTTTTTTCAGCACTAATTTGAGCCGAAAATAAAAAGCTATGTTAGTCATAGCTTTTTACTTTTGCGCTTGAAAATGGATTTTTGCGTCTAATTAGTAAGATTCCAATTATAATCATTAATAAAATAATTCCAACTATATAACGAAAAAAATGATCATCAGGTATTTTTGCAACTGGTTGTTTTGGCTTTTCATGTTTTTTTATTTCTTGTAAAGTAACAGATTGTATCGGCTTTCCTAATTCATCATTAATCACCAGTTGTCCATTTTTATTAACTAAAGACTCCGAGCCGTTTAATGATTCGGTAATATAGATGTCATCCTTTAACCTATATTTCTTATTATTAGCTTGATAAATAGTTGATGAATCTAACTGTATTGACTGATAATGGTCAAAACCATAACGAAGCATTTCTACTGTTTCTGAATAGATTTCGGTTTTACTTTCATTTTTTAAGATAATGGCTGTTAGATTAATTCTTCCATTACTTGCGGTAGTGGCAAGGGTTTGTTTAGATTCATCCACATATCCCGTTTTACCACCAGTAATGTTTTTATCAAAAGGAATTTCTCCTTTTAATAAACGATGATGAGTGCGAAGTGTAGTATTCCATGATTCACCATGCCATACTAATTCCTTTGTTCCAAAAATTTCTTTAAAAGCTGTATTCTTTAACGCGTAATTTGTAATTAAACCGAGGTCATAAGCAGTCGTATAATGCTTAGTGTCAAAAAGTCCGTTTGGATTAGTGAAATTTGTATTAACGGCTCCTATCTTTTCTTTCAAATATTCATTTACATTTTCTGAAAAATGTTCGACATCGCCATCAAAATGTTCAGCAATAGCGACGGCAGCATCATTCCCTGAGTTAATCAACATCCCTTGAATAAGATGTTTTAACGGAACTTGTTCACCCACATTTAAAAATACTTTCGTTCCTTCCACATTTACTGCATTAGAGCTCACAGTTACGATATCATCCAGATTCCCCTTTTCTATCGCATAGATAGCGGTTGCGATTTTCGTTAAGCTCGCAGGGTATAGTTTTTTATTTGCATTTTTTTCATATAAAATAGCCCCAGACTGAGAGTCCATTAGTATAGCGGCTTCACTATTTATGGATAAATTGTCAGACGATGCGGCCAGATAATGTCCAGACGATAAAAAGAAAGCTAGTGTCATTGTAAGAATAATTTTGACTAATTTCATGTAATTCTCCAGTCTACTGATTTCTAATATCTTATTTTACCATAACTTTTAATGAAAATTGAATTGGCTAAACTTAACATTACCTTCGCTGTTTTACATCCAGTAAGTACTCAACAAATAGTTCGTCTCGCACCAATGAAGCTGAATAGTTTCTCTTTAATTCGTATTCTGCTTCTTCAAATGTATTGAATGTTTTCAAAGAGTCCATTTGAATCATTTCAACCTGCCAGGTACCGTTTTTTAATTGTGATACAAAGAATTTATCACCTTCACGATTATCATATAAAACGCCTTTTTTGGATCCTTTTATGTTAAATCTATTTTTAAAAGCATCAAGTCTTAATGGTTCGAGTGGGAATACCTTTTCTATATAAAGAGAATAAGCTGCTTCATTCATGGAGGAACCGGAAGCTTTAGCATGACCTCCCCCGCCATATTGTTCTGCAATGCTAGATACATCAACATGGTCATGTATCGTTCGATAGCTGATCTTTTTTGCTCCCATGTTTAAAATAGCAATGTAATCAATATGCGGATTTTCTTTCCCTATTTCATTCCCTAACTCCGAATGGTATGATTCAGCATGTACAACTCCTACACAATACTTTTCAATAAATGTTTGGATGAGCTCTCTCTTCTTTTTACGAATATACCGTTCAATTTTTTCTTCTTCCATCTCTAGCAGCTTTTGTTCAAATTCATCAAATTCAAAATGTTCCTGTTCTAGTAGCCTTTTCACCATTTTTTCTTCAAATTCATCAATGGATACCAAATAAAATAAATCGTTTAATCTTTTTGCTTTTTGATTATGATTAACATCCCATTCCCAAGTATCATACTGCCTAACTAATTCAACAAATTCTCTTATAGAAGTGGTGTCCTGCAGAAACTGTTGCTGTTTTAAATAATCGTAAAATAACGAAGTGGCTGAAGCCAACTTTCCATTCTCATACTCTACCTTGACCATTCCCCATGAATACTCATTGAAATGAAGGGCCGTTTTATGGTGGTCAATCAAACGAACCTTTGCACCTTGATTGACCATTTCGTTTAGTTTTTGTGCGGTTTCTTCACTTGTTGATAAATCAGTAATAATCAAACTATCGGAACTTTGTTGTTGATTTGACTTTTCTATATATTGTCCCACTTGATGATCAAGACTCGAAACCGAGTTATAACGTACATTTACTTGATCACCAAATGCTAATTTGGCTAAAATTCCACAGCCAACACCATCAAGATCATTATGTGTGAATAAATGATACATTTTCTCTACCCCCATCGTATTTCATCGTTTTGTTAAGGCTCATTTCGTAAACTTACTTTTTCCAAAATTCATGCGAAAACACCTTTGTTAAAAAGAAAAACAGACACTATCTTAGTGCCCGTTTTGAATGAAAATTATTCACTACTTGGGGTCGTATTAAAAAATTCGACATCCTTACCTTTTTTTTGTTTACTTTTGGATTTCTCACCCATTTTCCCATCTGATTCGAAACTAAGTTTTACAGTATTCTTTTTATTGTTAGTCATTTTACAACCTCCTAACCTTTAAGATTTAGTTTTTCAAAAAACTTTATACAAAAAAAGACGGTAAACAAATCATTTTTCGGATTTGTTTACCGTCTTACTCATTGGGTTAACGTATTAAAGTTTTTTAACTTTTTGGTTCATATGCCCTGATAAAAATGATAAAAATGTGTGGACCCCTGCTTTAACGGTTGGTTGGGCTGCTAAATCTCGGTTCGGATCAAGACAGACAATATCCACAGCACGAATTTTTGAAGACATTCCGGCTGTGTAGACAGCGTCAAATAGCTCATCCGTTCTCATACCTCCTGGTGTAGAAGCGGGCACACCTGGAGCATAAGATATGTCTAATACATCCATATCAATTGTTACGTATATGGAGTCTACCTTCGATTCTATTTCTTCTAATGCCTTTTGAACCGTTTCGATAATACCCTTTTTCCTCGCTTGCTTTAATGTTATATAGTTAACTCTTTGTTCCTTGGCGTAGCTTATCAATGAGGGACCATTGAAAAAGCCATGTAAACCAATGTTATACACATTCTCTCCCTCTATAATCCCACTTTCAATAACATTCCTTATCGGGGTTCCATTGGATGGTCCTTGGTCTTTTAAATCCCTTAAGTCTAGGTGTGTGTCAAATTGAAGAATCCCAATTTTCTTGGAAGGCTCGGCTTCCTTTAAACCGGATACAAGCATGGATGTTATAGAGTGGTCTCCACCAATAGTAAAAATAAGGGAATTTGAAAATCTTTTACTTATTCCATTCATAACTGTTTTAATATTTGAATGACATCTATTTATATCTGTAACGTGCATCTCGACATCTCCCAAATCTAGTACACGTAAATCTCTTAAATCTTGGTCTGTTTCAATATTGTATGTGCCGAAGCCTTTCCAGGATTTACGGAAGTGTTCTGGGAATTCAGATGCCGCTGATGCACTAATAGAGGATCGGGAAAGTGGAGCTCCTAATAAAACAATATCCCATTGTTTTTCTAGTAAGGACTCTCCACTATTCGGCAGTCTTTGGTCAATCCAATCTTTTACTTTCAAATCCACTGCGGTTTTGGTTTGTGTCCAATAGAAAGACGGTAATTCCAGTGGAAGGTTTAACATTTTACTCCTCCTCTAACTACAACCTTTCCATTTTTTATCACCGTATCGGTATGATTCATACCAAAGTGATATTGAAGTTGCATGAAATTTGTTACATTTGCGATTAAAACATCTGCCTTCTTGCCAACTTCCAAGCTTCCAATTTCATCGGAACGGTTGATTGCGTGTGCTGCATTAATGGTTACTGCTGTAATCACCTCAGCAGGTGTTAAACCCATATGCAGACAAGCTAAATTCATGATCAATGGTGTTGAAACGGTTGGAGAAGACCCTGGATTACAGTCTGTAGAGATTGCCACGGGTAAACCTAGGTCAATCATTTTGCGTCCATTTGCTGCCTCTGTCATTAAGAAGAACGCGGTTCCGGGAAGAAGAACACCGATTACTCCTTTTTCAGCCATCGCTTTAATCCCTTTTTCAGATGCTCTTAACAAATGATCTGCTGAGATGGCTCCTACCTCTGCAGCTAGTTCGGCCCCTTCATATGGTTCAATTTCATCTGCATGAATTTTAGGTATTAACCCAAGGTTTTTACCAGCCTCTAAAATATGGCGCGATTGTTCAGGTGTAAAAACCCCTCTTTCACAGAAAACATCATTAAATTCGGCAAGCTTTTCCTCCGCCACTTTTGGGAGCATTTCCTTTATGATAAGCTCAACAAAAGTATCTGGATTCTCTTTATATTCCTTTGGAACTGCATGAGCTCCCATAAAGGTTCGAACAACATCAATGGGATGATTTTCATCTAACTGTTTGGCAACCTTTAATTGCTTATATTCTGTATCCCAATCCATTCCATAGCCACTTTTTGCTTCAATGGTTGTAACACCATGCAAAAGAAATTTATCCAAT
>DASQIV010000371.1:0-2974 GCA_035631415.1 Pseudoneobacillus sp.
CCTTACGACTTCCAGGGATTAGGTTTAGAAGGCCTTAAAATATTAAAAAGAGTAGCAGACGAGTTTGACATGGCTGTTATTAGTGAAATTGTAAGTCCTGCTGACATTGAGATAGCATGTGACTACATCGATGTAATTCAAATTGGTGCAAGAAATATGCAAAACTTTGAATTACTTAAAGCTGCAGGGGCTGTGAATAAACCAGTTTTATTAAAACGTGGGATTGCTGCAACAATTGAGGAATTTATTAATGCAGCCGAATATATTATGGCGCAAGGAAACGGTCAAATTATTCTTTGTGAACGTGGTATCAGAACCTATGAAAGAGCTACACGTAATACCTTAGATATCTCTGCTGTGCCTATTTTAAAACAAGAAACACATTTACCTGTTTTAGTGGATGTCACACACTCAACGGGTCGTAGAGACCTTCTGTTACCAACTGCAAAGGCAGCTTTAGCAATTGGTGCAGACGGAGTGATGGCAGAAGTTCATCCGGATCCAGCCGTAGCTTTATCTGATGCTGCTCAGCAAATGAACTTAGAGCAATTTGATCAATTTATGAAAGAGCTTCATTCTTTTGCTTATGCGCGTGTATAAATGAATGGTGGAACCTCTTACCGTTTGGTAGGAGGTTTTTTATTGATAAAATGTTGTTTTGAAAAAATTTATCGGAAATGAAATGCTTTTCATTGCGGGTTGTCTTTGCATGTCGTATGATATGATAAATTACACTTTTTGATTGTTTAAAACATCACAAACTCAAAAAATGATTAGTATTACATAACTTGAAATAAACTAAGAAATAGAAATGTGTTTGAGGGAGTTGTTACAGATGAATGTAACCATATACGATGTTGCACGAGAGGCAAATGTTTCCATGGCAACCGTTTCACGTGTTGTGAATGGTAACCCGAATGTAAAGCCAGCAACAAGAAAAAAAGTTTTAGATGTGATAGAGCGTTTAGGGTATAGACCAAATGCAGTTGCGAGAGGATTGGCTAGTAAAAAAACAACGACAGTTGGAGTTATTATACCTGATATATCAAGTATTTTCTTTGCAGAATTAGCACGTGGAATCGAAGATATTGCAACCATGTATAAATATAATATTATTTTAAGTAACTCTGACCAAAATATGGATAAAGAGCTTCATCTCTTAAATACAATGCTAGGTAAACAGGTAGACGGTATTGTATTTATGGGTGGGAATATTACGCCTGAACATGTTGCTGAGTTTGAAAAATCACCAGTTCCCATAGTATTAGCTGGATCAATTGAAGAATCAGGGAAAATTCCATCAGTTAATATTGAATATGAACAGGGAACATACGATGCTGTAATTGAATTTGTTGAGAGAGGACATAAGGATATTGCCTTTGTGACTGGACCTCTTCATGAACCGATTAATGGTGAGAAAAAGCTCAAGGGTTATAAGCGTGCTCTAGAACAAGCTGGAATCCCATATCGTGAAGATTTCGTCGTTGAAGGTGATTATACCTACGATTCTGGGATTGAAGCATTTGAAAAACTCATGGAGAGTAACGAAAAGCCAACCGCTATTTTTGTTGGAACAGATGAAATGGCGTTAGGAGTAATTCATGGTGCAGAGGATAAAGGCTTTGAAATACCAAAGGATTTTGAGGTAATCAGCTCTGACAATACAAGGTTAGCGTTAATGGTTAGACCACAGCTAACTTCCGTTGTTCAGCCATTATATGACATAGGTGCCGTTGCGATGAGACTACTCACGAAGTTCATGAACAAAGAAACGGTAGATGAAAGTATTGTCGTTCTTCCTCATCGAATAGAACATCGCCAATCAACGAAATAGAACAAAAAGCGGAAGCGCCTGGATTAGCCCCGACAAGCAAATGTTCTCCAACCTAAGAAGTCGTACTTTGACTTCATAGGTTGGAGGTTATTTGACCAAGGAGGAATGCTCTGTTTTCTTCCCTCGAGGGGCTAGGCGCTGAAGCTGGATTAAAATAAAAAGCTTCAGCGCTTGACTATTGAATTTAATATGATTAATAAAAGAGAGTTGTCAACGTTGGCAACTCTCTTGGTATTTTATTTAACTTTTTGCTTGGTTTCGGATAGGATATAATGCCCTTTCAACAGTCTGAAAATTTTTTTCAGTAATTTCTGCCTTTCTAGGTATTGGTGGATATAGATTAGCCTCATCTTCCCAAGTTTTTGGAAGTGGAACTGGGGATAGTTTTTGCCATTCTTCTAACCAATCCTCCGGTAAACTTCCAAAGCAATTTGAGTTTTCAGTCATTTCCAACCAAATATGTGCCCATGCTCGAGGCACCACTCTCCAAATATCATATCCTCCTCCACCTACAGCAATCCACTTACCATTACAATATGTATGGGCAATTTCGTGTGCAAGCTTTGGGATTTCACGATAGATTTTCATAGAAGCAGATAAGTGTGTTAGAGGATCATAGTAATGGGAATCTGCTCCATTTTGTGTAAGAATAACATCAGGTTTAAAAAACTCAGCGATTTCTCGTAAAGATGTTTCGTAAGCATATAACCATGATTCATCTTCTGTGAATGCATCTAATGGAATATTAAATGAGTACCCATAGCCCTTACCTTGACCGCGTTCAGTTATATTTCCTGTTCCAGGAAATAAGTACCGACCTGTCTCGTGGATAGATAAAGTACATACATTGGGATCATCGTAAAATGCCCATTGAACACCATCTCCATGATGGGCGTCAGTATCTACATAAAGAACACGAGCATGATATTTTTCTTGAAGGTATTTTATCGCTACTGCACTGTCATTATAAATACAAAAACCGGAAGCTTTACCTCTAAAACCATGGTGTAATCCCCCACCAAGGTGAAGGGCATGCTTTACCTTTCCACTCATCACATAATCTACAGCTGTTAAGGCTCCACCAACTAAATAAGAGCTAGCATCATGCATCTTTGGAAAAATGGGGGTATCCTCTGTATC
>DASQIV010000372.1:0-2316 GCA_035631415.1 Pseudoneobacillus sp.
AAGACTCGATCTCATCAGTAGATTAACCAAATATTGATTCCATTAGGAGGAACAACCATGCCAAACATCGGCGTACCAGGGTTAATATTAATTTTAGTCATTGCTCTTATCGTATTCGGACCAGCCAAACTACCTCAACTAGGTAAAGCGGTTGGACAAACACTAAGAGAATTCAAAAACTCCACAAAAGAAATCGTCGACGACGTAACAGAAGAATTCAAACTCGACGAAGACAAAGAAACTAAAAAAAGCTAACTAAAATTACACTCCCCTACCAGCTATAAATAGCTGGTAGTTTTTATTTGGTTTATAAAGGTGGTGGAATCACGATTTAACAACTTCCTCAAATTTTCATTGTAACTTCCTATTAAAAAGGATAAGTAAAAAGGGCAATCTGTCGCGGCATGTCATTACTACAAATTTTGGTGTCCTCCCCTTCTATTTTTCTTCACAAAAAAACAAGCCACCCAAAAATCGGATGGCTTACAATCTGCTCACTATTGTGTTATTTCTTTCAATATTTCATATGAACGTTTTTGCTTTTCTTGATCGTAAATATAGGACACAGCCATGATTTCATCTACATTATATATCGATTGAAAACGAGTTAACTGTTGGCGGACTGTTTCTTTACTGCCCATAAGCGTCACACTTGACATTGATGTCGCCATTTCTTCTTCCATTGGATTCCAAAGACCGTCCATGTTTTCAACAGGTGGACGTAATGGATTTTGCGTACCACGAACCACATTTAGGAAAAATTGCTGCATGGTGGTTGATAGCCATTTTGCTTCTTCGTCCGATTCGGCAGCAACGACATTTAAACAAACCATCATATACGGTTGATCCAAATATTCAGATGGCTGAAATTTATTTCGATAAATAGAAATGGCTTCTTCCATAAACTTTGGAGCAAAATGAGAAGCAAAAACATAAGGTAAGCCCAGACTCGCTGCTAAATATGCAGAATCAGTCGAAGATCCAAGAATATAAAGCGGTACATTGGTCTCTACACCTGGATAAGCCTTTACATAGCTTTGCTGCTCTTCTGGTCCAAAATAGTGTAGCAATGCTTTAACATCTTCTGGAAAAGTATAGACGGAATCATTTCTTGATCTTCTTAAAGCGCTTGCCGTTTTCATATCGGTACCAGGTGCACGGCCGAGTCCGAGGTCAACTCGGTTTGGATAAATCGTGGCCAATGTTCCGAATTGTTCAGCTACCACTAGCGGAGAATGATTAGGTAGCATGATCCCTCCAGAACCAACACGAATGGTATTGGTATGTTCCAAAGTATGTTTTATTAATAAAGACGTAGCTGAACTTACAAGCGTGGGAGTATTGTGATGCTCTGCAATCCAATATCGGCTATACCCTAACTTTTCAGCTGATTGAGCAAGATCTACCATTGAATCAATCGCTTGTTTCGGACCTTGTCCCTCGCGAATTGGTGCTAAGTTTAAAATAGATACAGGTATATTTATCGTTGTCATTTTTTTAATTTGTCCTTTCAACTTGCAGATATACCACTATAGTACCAAATAGATTAGTGTAATAAAATTAATTAGCCTATCGAAACGAATTCTGTATATTTTGCCCTTTTAACAATCGTATCAACCCTTTTTTATGACTTTGTTTTTCAGGCTAATTAACAGTATTAGTACATTACTTCCAGTAGACTAAAATCATTTTTATTGCAAAAAATAAGAATCAATAGGTTTTACTTAGGAGGTTTTGATTTATGCCGAAAGTAGAAGTTTCTTGTTCCATTTCAAACTGTACCTTTTATGGACAAGGTAATATTTGTACAGCTGAAAAAATTATGGTCGACATGGATAACCATGCGAGATATGATACTGAAATGTCTTCAGAATTTGGTGAAAAGAATCATACAGACGAGGCAAAACATTCTGCGGAAACATGCTGTAAAACATTTAAATCAAATAAATAATATGATGTATAAATTATCGCCCTTTACCAAAAATAAGTAAAAAAGGTTTGAGGCGATGTATATGGGATTAATCAATGCATTTAATGAATGGAAATCAGCAAAATACGATAACCATGTTTCTCAAATGAAAGAAATAAACAAATGCCCTGATTGTTATGGTAAGGGGTATGTCATCTACCCCGTTATGGAGTTTACTTATCAAAATATTTCCTCCGATTGTCCAGGATGTAATGGAAGCGGGCAATATTCGGACTGGCAAACCTTAAGTTAAAACGAATACTGTAACGCATTAACGCATCGGGGGTCTGACCCCCGATGCGTTAATGCGTTAATAACTATTTACAATATGTAAGCCACTTAAAACC
>DASQIV010000373.1:0-2503 GCA_035631415.1 Pseudoneobacillus sp.
AAAAGTTTTTACGACAACAATTTTAGTATTAAAAGTAGCTAAGGAGAAAAAGATGAAGAAATATATTTTTCCCGCTCTAACGGTACTCACTTTAGTCTCTGGTTGTTCTTCTTCATCCGAAGAACACACTTCAAGTGGAAACCAAAACCAAAATGCGCCTGTGCTAACATATAAAGTCGGTAGTGATGATTGGTCTGCCATTACATCTAATACAGACAGTTCAAAAATATTAGAAGCCTATCAGTTTGCCGTTAATCATCCCGAAGTACTCAATTATATGCCTTGTTATTGTGGATGTTATGAAGAAGATGGTCATACGAGCAATACCAATTGTTTTGTTGATCATGTGGACGGTAAAGAAGTAACTCTTGATACGATGGGCTTTGGCTGAGGAGTCTGTGTAGACATAGCCCGTGAGGCTAAATCAGAGTTTGAAAAAGGAACACCTTTAAAAGAAATAAGAGAAAAGATTGATGAAAAATACAAAGGAATCGGAACACCTCCGACTCCAACCCCAATGCCTAAAGGATAGAACACTGTTCAGATGATCAGTGTTCTTCTTTCTTTTTCACGAAATTTACTCGATAAAAAAAACAGGGATTATCCCTGTTTTCATAGTGTACAAACATTTTGTGGCTTTTTAGGTCTTCTAACTAGTTCTCCTCCACAATTTGGACAAACATGATTCATTTCCTCTGTGCAAGGAGAGCAAAACGTACATTCATGGACACAAATATAAGCTAAAGTATCGTTCTCAATCGAGGAATTACAACGTTCACATTTGTTTCTCATTTCCAAAGCCATTTAATAATGCCCCTTTCCTAAATGATATAGGAAAAATATAACATCTTCTCAATCACTTTATAAGGGACAGTTTTTCAAAAAAATACAGGGTCAGTGATTATTCCATTTTACCCGAGTGCCACATCCAATATCATCATTACAACAAAACCAATCATTAATGAAATAGACGCCAAATCATTATTCCCATTTTCCTGTGAGCCGGGAATAACTTCTTCAGCGACAACAAAAATCATGGCCCCTGCTGCAAAGCTTAAAGCATACGGTAACATTGCTTGCATATACGTAACAGCTAAAACCCCAATAACTGCTGCTATCGGTTCCACCATTGCCGAAAACTGTCCATAGGCAAAACTTTTCCTTCTCGACATGCCGTCCCGTCTTAACGGCATGGATACCGCTACTCCTTCAGGAAAGTTTTGAATCCCAATCCCAATTGCTAGTGAAACGGCTGCTGCTAACGATGCCGATTCGAATCCAGCTGCCACAGCTCCAAATGCCACACCAATGGCAAGACCTTCAGGAATGTTATGAAGCGTTATGGCAAGAACTAACAGCGTACTTCTCCTTTTGTTATCAGGATGGATACCTTCCGCTTCATTCATTGGTGAATTGGGATGTAGGTGAGGCAAAATTTTATCAATAATCATTAAAAATAATCCACCTAATAAGAACCCAACTGCAGCTGGAATCCATTTAGGAATCGGACCGCCCTCAGACATTTCTAGTGCAGGTGATAAAAGGGACCAAAAGCTAGCTGCAATCATTACGCCAGCCGCAAAACCTAGCATTCCGTCTAATAATTTTTGATTTACTTTTTTAGTTGTAAATACAAGAGCGGCTCCAATGGCCGTCATTCCCCAAGTAAAAATAGTTGCCAATAAGGCCTGATAAATAGGATCAAGGTTAGTTAAATATTCGATCATCAAAACCCCTCCATCTCAATTTGCCTGATATATATCATATGGGCTATTTGGAAAAAGGGAACTTGTATCTTTTTTTAGAAAAATCAGTGGAGTTTTGACCCAAATATGATTCTTCTTTAGTAAGAATATATTTATTTCACCTTAGAGACTCAAATATTGGAATAAAAGTATTTATATGGATAAAATAAGTTTATGATTATCTTAACTTACTATAAGGAGAATCCTATATGAAAATTACAAAATCCAATCCTGAAAATGTTGCACCACCAATTGGCCAATATCATCATGTAACTGTCATTCCTAGAGATGCAGAACTGGTTGTTTTATCTGGTCAAATAGGTAATGATAAAGATGGTATATTACCAAATGATATTGAAACACAGTTTGCAAATGCACTTGAAAACATTAAATCTATTTTAAAAAGTGAAGGAATAAATACGAGTCATATTTTCAAAGTGAATATTTGGTTTACTGAAAAAATAAATAGGGATCTTTACAATGAAATATGGAGCGAATTCCATCATCAATCCCCTCCCGCTACAACTTTAGCCTATGTATCCGCCTTAGCACGACCAGAAATTAAGGTGGAAGTGGAAGCTTGGGCTGCAAGATAATTTTTAGGTATCATTTAGCACCATTTTTTTCTGTTTTCCTTTTCTAACCTTACTATTAGATAACGACAGACAAAAAAAGCCAACTAATAAATCTTGTTTATTTGTTGGCTTTTTGAGATTAATCTATATTAGATCTTAGGAATGATATCCGCCTTAGGTAAC
>DASQIV010000374.1:0-9688 GCA_035631415.1 Pseudoneobacillus sp.
AAAAATTGCCACAAGGTGGAATTTTTAAGGTCTAAAAATTGCCACAAGGTGGAATTTTTAAGGTCTAAAAATTGCCACAAGGTGGAATTTTTAAGGTCTAAAAATTGCCACAAGGTGGAATTTTTAAGGTCTAAAATTCCCCTTTTTTTAAAATCCTAAAAAAATGTAAAAAAAGACGAATTATTTTCGTCTTTTTTTATGAGAAAAAACTTGCTTTTTTCATTATTTTCAAAAAATATGGAATTTTGTTGACAACTATTTATGAAAATTGGAAAATGTAAAAGTGACCAATTGTTCTATATATACAGAGGGGGGAGACAATGGTACGAATAATACAACAAACCATTTTTATAATTGTTTTAATATTATTTCTTGCAGGATTGCCGAGTCTAATTTCAATTAATTCAATGGATCAAAGTATTTCTTTTGATTATAAGATTTTACCGGATGTATACAAAAACTTTTATAAGGAAGTTAGTAATGGTAGTCTTGGTACCTACTATTTAGGTTTACAACAAAGAGAAATATCTGAAGACATCGGAGATAATTTTAAAACGAGTCTTTTAATCATGTTAGTTGGAGTTAATACTTCTGTTATATTAAGTCTAATTTTTGGAATTTTTATCAGTCGTTTTAGGCTAACACGGATAGTGAATATGATTTTAAATGTATTAGCGGCTATCCCAGATTTTATTATTATTATTTTCTCTTTAATTTTAGCGATTAAGGTTTACAAAATGACAGGTGTTAGAATCATTTCATTACGTCCTGATGCAGGTGCCCTCAATATTTGGTTTCCGATGCTCTTAGTAGGTGTTGCACCTACATTATATCTGTTTAAATTAGTAGCAGTTAAATATTATCAAACTAGTGGTGAGGACTACATAAGAACTGCAGTTGCTAAAGGGCTGCGTCTAAACTATATAAATTTTCAGCATGTATATAAAAATATTGAACCCTTTATTAAAGCAGAATTGACGAAAATAATATCTTTAGCTATTGGGAATATGTTTATCGTTGAATATTTATTAAATGTATCTGGAATAACAAAATTTATCTTCTTAAGTAAACAAATTCAACCGATTTCAATAGGGTTATTTTCTATGTTATTGATTTCTTTATTAGTCTATCTTTCTGTTAGAATAGTACTCTATGTGTTCAAAAGAGGTTTTTTATATGAATAAACTGTTGCGAATAAATTATTCATTATATTTTGGAGTCATTTTCGTCACGAGCCTCTTATTTCTTGCAGTTTTTGGATCCTTTCTAGCACCGCATACCTTAACGGAAACACTGGATACAACATATGTGGATGGGGATATTTTAGCTCCGCCCCTTGAGCCACTTAAATCAGATTCTTATCCATTTGGAACCGACCGATGGGGCTATGATCTGCTTACTATGGTTCTCTATGGTATTCGATATACGATTTTTATTGCTCTAGCCGTAACTGTAATAAAAATGGTCTTAGGAACCATTATAGGACTTTATGTTGGGACATGGAAAAAGACTCCTAGTTGGATTGAGTCGATTGAAAATGCATGGAGTTATGTACCATTATTTTTAATCCTTTATTTCTTTTTCAATAAGATAAACTTTAACTCCAATATGGATTCCTATAAATTAATTTTGTATTTTATTATTCTTACTTCAATAATCAGTATTCCAAGTATTGTCTCATCAACAAGGAAAAAAACAAGTGAGATACATAAATCTATTTTCATCGAAGCGGCAAGAGCACTAGGAGCAAATCGTCATCGGATAATTTGGAAGCATATATTTCCACAGATGAAGGAATCACTTCTAGTTATGTTTATTTTAGAAATCGTCTATGTTATTACCATAATGGGGCAGCTTTCATTAATGAATATTTTTGTAGGTGGGACCATCGTTAGACATGACCCTACTATTTATCTATCGATTACAAAAGAAATTTCCGGATTAGTCGGATCGGCACGTGGAAATATTTATGGTTCCCAATATATATTACAAATTCCTTTAACTATTTTATTAATCATAACGATATCATTTAGCTTACTAGCAAATGGTTTGAAAAATCGCTATCAATCTAATTATCAACGTACACCTTGGATTAAAACAGGATTTGAACCAAAGCTAATGCCAAAAAGAAAAGAATATTTGAAAAAGACAAGATGGTGGACTCCAACTGGAACAAAATTAACGACGATTATTATTATTGTTCTTTTCATAGGGGCAGGTACTTATGTCTATAAAACGAAGGACAATGATGTAGGAGTTAAAAACTATAGTAAAGCTGACTATAACTTAAATGTTAAAATGGATAAAGCAGGGGAATTCCAGACAAAAGCTGAAATTTCTGTTACTAACAAATCAAATAAAAATTGGGATAATCTTATTTTTTACTTTATACCTAATGAATTTAAAAAAGGGCATTCCTTTGAATCAGTAAAGGGCTTTTCAGAGATTGAAATGAACGAAATCACAGTGGATGGAGATAAGGTAAAATATAGTTTAGAAAAAGACACCTTGAAGATTAATCTTAAAGACCAAATGGAGAAACGAGATAAAGTAAACGTGGTTATTTCTTATCGATATACACTTCCAGAGGAAGGAAATCGATTTTCAAAGGTTAATGGAAATTTTTATTTAGCTCAGTGGTATCCAATGCTAGCAACCTTTCAAAAGGGGAAATGGAATAAAGAACCGTATAGTGATGGTTTAGAAACCTATCATACTGATTTTTCAAATTATCAAGTTGAATATGACATTCCTAAAGGATATTCTTTAGTATCAACAGCAGATCGGGATGCGGACTTAAAAGGAAACCATGGAAATCTTAAAATAAAGAAGGTTCGTGATTTCTTTATTGCTATAGTCAAAGATATGGATATGTATACAACTGAAGCAAATGGTGTTGAAATCCGCTTATTCTCCAAACAGGACCACAATAAAGATCCTGAAAATGCTTTAAAGCTTGCGAAAAAAGCTTTAAGTTTTTATCAAGAAAAAATCGGGGAATATCCGCATAAACAGTTAGATATCATACTGGATCAAGGATATAATATGGAGTATCCGGGAATTGTGACAGTAAATCCTTATCATGATAATGAAGGCTTTTTCAAGATTTCCATTGTCCATGAAATTGCTCACCAATATTTTTATGGTGTTGTATCAAACGACCCTTATCATGAAGCATGGTTGGATGAAGGAATCACTGAATTTGCTACCAATATGTATTTTTATCTATCTGAAAAACAAGGGAGAGAGTACTCACAGTTAATCTCGCGTAACAGAATGAAAAGTATTGAGGAGCAGGGGCTAAAAAGACAATATTCAAATGTTCCTTTAGATGAAAATAAGCATACTGGATATATATATGGACAACCAGCATTAAGATTATTTGAGTTGATTCAGGAAAAAGCTTATGTAAGGGAAAAAGATCTTGATATTGTGTTGATGGAGTACTTATCCGATTATTATCATCACTTCCAATATAAAGAAGTGAATACTTCTGAATTTATCAGGTATACGAAAGACTATTTCCAAGTACCTAAAGGTTCTTTTAATGAGTGGCTAGATACTTCTGATTTGAAATTTTAGATGATGAAAAAAAAGGACAAAATCCATTTATGGATTCTGTCCTTTTTTGTTACTCTTTTTTATTCGATAGAAATAGATTTTCCACGTTTCCGTGGCACTCTTATTTGTAATAATCCGTCTCTATATGTTGCCTTCACTTGCTTCTCAAGTATAGGGACAGGTAGGTTAATCGTTCTGCTTGATCTTTGAATCGAATGGCTTCTACGATAAACTTTATTTATCTCATCTTCTTCTGTAATTTCTTCCAAATTTTTAATAGATATAGTTAATTGATTACCAATCGTATCGATTTGAATTTGATCTCGTTTAATTCCTGGGAGTTCTGCTGTGACGATATATTCATTATTGGATTCTGTTACTTCAACTGGGAATGACAAATGAGGGAAGGGGTTTTTAAAAAATTCATCAATACTTTCTAGAAATCCCTTTACTGGTTTTTCATTAAAAAAAGTGTTCACGGATCGAATGATATCTCCAACCGAATCTCTTTCACTCTTAGGTTTTTTCTCTGGTAGATTAGAAGACATACAACTTTCTCCTCTCTAAAAAATTTCTCTTTTATCATATGTTCATTTATATAAAGAGGTTCATACCTACAACTTATTGGAATTGTAAAAGAAGAAGTGGAACAAATGCTAAAGATAAAATAAAAACAAAACAGAGGGATAAACAACGTTTATCCCTCTGTTTTGTTAAAAAATTTCATCAAGCAATATAGAAGGGTCCAAAATCATGTTACCTTCATCATCAATTTCAATTAATTCGTCTTTTTTCATTTTAGTTAAAGTTCTACTTACCGTCTCTCTTGTCGTACCAATCATATTAGCCAAATCTTTATTTGTAAATTCATTTTTTAAGACGACTGTGCCATCTTCATTATTTGTACCGTGTTTTTCTCCTAAACGGATTAATAGTTTAATGATTTGTTCATAGGTATTATTTAATATTTGCTCTTCAAGTCGATTTTGTAAGTCAACAATCTTTTCACCAAGAACTTTAAATACTTTTATACAAAGCTCAGGATTCTCAATTAATACGCTTTCAAATTTTGCTATTGGAACGACAACCAGTGTAGCTTTTTCAAGAACTTCCGCATTAGCAGGGTAACTACCCTTTCGGAAAAAACCTACATGTGGAAACATTTCTCCCTTTTTAAACACCGACACAATTTGTTCTCTGCCATTAATATCACTTTTATATATTTTTACTTTTCCATCCTCAATAAAATAAACATTATCGAGTGGTTCACCTTGTAAAAAGATATAGCTATTTTTTTTCCATGATCTCGATATAGAGATTTGGACAATTTTATCTATTTCCTGTTCATTAAGATCTCGGAATAGCATGAAATTAGAAAGTACTTTTTTTATTTGCTCTTGCTTCACTTCTATCACCTCAAATCAACACTTTTCTCTTTATCTTATTCTAACATGATGGTCAGTTTAAACAATCTATAATCGGGAAAAATTTAAAAGATTACATTAGGAGGGATAAAATGAATACGATAAAAATTGGAAACAACGAAATTGCCTATTCTGAGATGGGGTTAGGTGAACCAATTGTCCTCCTTCATGGCTTTTGTGGAAGTATGGCCTATTGGGATAAAGTTAAAGAGAAGTTAAGCATGAATTACCGTGTCATATTGGTCGATCTGCGAGGTCATGGACAATCTAATTCTAATGTGTATCCATTTACTATCGATGATATGGCTAAAGATATAAAAGAGTTACTGGAGTCTTTACAGGTAGGAAAAGTTTATTTGTTTGGTCATTCATTAGGTGGTTACATTACCTTGTCATTATTGGAGCATTATCCAGAAAAAATAAAAGGTATCGGTTTGATCCATTCAACTGCTTTCCCTGACACAGAAGAAGGGAAAATAGGGCGAACTACTGCTGCCCAGAGCATTGAAAAAGATGGAATAAAACCGTTTATTGATGGGCTTGTACCTAAATTATTTGCCGATGTAAATTTGAATACCGTAAAGAACGAAGTGGAGAAGACAAGACAAATAGGCTATGCTACTAATCCAGAAGCAGCAAAACAAACTTTATTAGCGATGAAAAATCGGCCAGACCGAAATGAAATGCTACGAAACAGTAATGTACCTATTTTGCTAGTTGCGGGAGAGTTAGACAAAATTATTCCAGTAAATAAAACATTTTCTGTTGAAGGAAGTATGATTCAAACTAAAATTATCCATCATGCAGGGCATATGAGTATGTATGAACAGCCAGAAACCCTTTTTGATATTATATGGGAATTTTTAGCAAGCGAAAAAAAATAATGTTTTTCTCTTTTGAAACGAACGTTCATTCGCTAAAATAGAGATAACGAGGTGAAAGTAATGAACGTTCGTAAATCATTGCAGTCTATAATAGAAGATATGAAACATCAAGACCAAATAAGTGAAAATGTTGTCCATTGGCAAACGATAGAAGCAAAACCCGCTTTAACAGTGGAGTTTCCAAAAGAACTTCACCAAAAGCTTGTGGAGTCATTAAAGAAAAAAGGAATTGAACAATTATATACACATCAACGGACAGCATTTGACTATGTTCAACACGAGAAATCGATTGTAGCTGTGACGCCTACTGCTTCAGGAAAAACCCTGTGCTATAATTTACCAGTATTGCAAACGATTTTAAATAATCCAGAAGCTAGAGCACTTTATATTTTTCCGACAAAGGCACTAGCTCAGGATCAAAAAAGTGAAATAAATGAAATCATTCAGTCCTCAGAAATGAATTTAAATAGTTACACCTACGATGGGGATACCCCTTCTAATATTCGACAAAAGGTTCGGAAAGCTGGGCATATAGTCATTACAAATCCTGATATGCTTCATTCGGCTATCTTACCTCATCATACAAAATGGGTATCATTGTTTGAAAACTTAAAATATGTTGTGATTGACGAGCTACATATTTATCGTGGTGTTTTCGGTAGCCATGTTGCGAACGTGATTCGGAGATTAAAACGAATTTGTCATTATTATGGAAGTAATCCTGTTTTTATTTGTACATCTGCAACCATTGCAAATCCACTTGAGCTTGCAGAAGCTCTTACAGAAACGAAAATGGAATTAGTAGATAATAATGGTGCACCATCTGGCCTCAAACACTTTTTATTTTATAATCCTCCTATTGTAAATAAACCGTTAAATATTCGAAGAAGTGCTACTCTCGAAGCACGTAAACTAGCTGCAAATCTATTAAAAAATAAAATACAAACGATTATTTTTGCTAGAAGTAGAGTTAGAGTGGAGATTTTGTTATCGTATCTTCAAGAATTAGTAAAAAATCAATTAGGCACGAAGTCGATACGTGGATATCGAGGAGGATATCTACCAACTGAACGCCGTGAAATTGAAAAGGGTTTAAGAAGCGGTGAAATATATGGGGTTGTTAGTACAAATGCTTTAGAATTGGGTGTTGATATTGGACAGCTCCAAGCCTGTATAATGACTGGTTATCCAGGAAACATCGCAAGCGTTTGGCAGCAAGCAGGTCGTGCTGGAAGAAGACATGGGGAGTCACTTGTTATCATGGTAGCAAGTTCCAATCCTCTCGATCAATATATCATTCAAAACCCTGACTATTTCTTTAAAAAAAGTCCTGAAACTGCCAGAATAAATCCAGATAATCTCATTATTCTTGTTGACCACATTAAATGTGCTGCTTTTGAGCTACCCTTCCAGAGAGAAGAGCAATTTGGTCAGTTGAATACCGAAGAGATATTGGAATATTTAGCAGAAGAGCGAGTGTTGTTTCAAAATGGAGATAAGTGGTTTTGGATGAATGAATCATTTCCTGCACATAACATTAGCTTGCGTTCAGCGTCTCAAGAAAATGTCATCATCATCGATCAAACGAATGTTGCTGCAGTAAGGGTAATTGGGGAAATGGACCGTTTTTCTGCAATGACTCTTCTTCATGATGAAGCGATATATTTACATCAGGGAACTCAATATCAAGTAGAGAAATTAGATTGGGAAGAAAAGAAGGCTTTTGTAAGAGAAGTAGATGTTGATTACTTTACGGATGCTAATCTTGCTGTCCAACTTAAAGTTTTAGAAGTAGATAAGAAGAGACAATCGTCTGATGTAGAAATTGCTTACGGTGACGTTACCATTAATGCAATGGCGACTATTTTTAAAAAGATCAAATTTGAAACACATGAAAATATTGGTTCGGGTCCGATTCATTTACCTGAAGAGGAGCTTCATACTAGTTCAGCATGGATTTCCCTAAATAAAGGTATCGAACAGTTTGGACAAGAAAGATTGGAACAGGGATTAATTGGGACGGCCCATTCATTAAAGCATATTGCCCCTTTATATGTTATGTGTGATCCACAAGACGTTCATGTCGTACCCCAGCTTAAAGCTGCCCACAATGAAAAACCGACCATATTCTTTTATGATCGTTATCCCGGTGGAGTTGGTTTAAGTGATCGAATCTATATGGGAATGGAGACGATTTTAACGAACGCACGTAACATGGTGGAGAAATGTAGATGTAAAGATGGTTGCCCTTCTTGTATTGGGACGGATGCTTTAAATGAACATGCCAAACAAGATGTTTTAAAGCTACTTTTATTATTTTCAGAGGTTGAGACACAAAATGTCACTTAAAAATAAATTAAATCGTTTTAAATCACATATGTCCACAAATGAGGTAAAGGAAATAAATCAACTCCATCCATTTAAAGAGGAAATACCCTTTTTAGATAAATGGATGGAAGAAGGCGTAGCTCCTTTCTATCATGAAAATCAATATTGTCTAATTAGGGAAAAAAGATTCCCGTTAGATTATCAACACGGTCGTTATCAACTAGGTGATTTTGTAAAAGCAGTAGCTCTATGGAATGAAAGTAATTTGAATCATCCTCTCTCCACTAAAGGATATAGAGCTGATCAATTATTTTTCTTTGACACTGAAACGACTGGTTTAGGTGGTGGGGTAGGGAATTCCATCTTTATTTTAGGACATGCGTCCATTAAACAGGATGAAATCGTGTTAACTCAGCATATATTGCCTCATCCAGGGGCGGAAATTCCGTTATACTATAGTTTTCTTAGTCAAGTTGATTACGAAACACTTGTCACTTACAATGGCAAATCATTTGATTGGCCACAAGTAAAAACACGTCATACATTAATTAGGGAACACGTACCTAAATTGCCTGATTTTGGACATTTTGATTTGTTTCATGCCGCAAGACGCATGTGGAAACACAAATTAGAGCGGATGAAGCTTTCAATAGTGGAGAATGAGGTTCTAGGCGTAAAACGTACGGATGATACTCCAGGCTACTTGGCGCCAATTATCTATTTTGATTATGTGGAAAGAAAAGATCCTGAAGGAATGATTAAAATATTGAACCACAATGAAATAGACATTCTTTCTTTAATCACGTTATATACACATCTCTCCTATCAAATAATGGGTACTGATAAGAGTCAAACGGCGCATGAAAAATATGAGGTTGGAAGATGGTTCTCGTCCTTAGGTGAAGTAGGTACAGCCAAAGGGGTTTACAAGACGATTGAAAATGAGGAGACTCCGATTTTTATTCAATCACAATTACAATTAGGGTACATGTATAAAAAACAAAAGGATTTTAAACAAAGTATTGATTATTTTCAGAAAGTAGTTCATTCGGGGATACCTGACATTCAAATGGAAGCATGTGTCGAAGTTGCAAAAATTTTGGAACATCATTTTAAAGATTATGTAAAGGCAGCTCAAATTTGTGATATAGCTTTGGAGCTTTATGAAAACGGATATACTCATCCTAAAATAGGAATATCTGATTTTATCAAAAGAAAGGAACGCATTTTAAAAAAGAATAATTTCCTGGGTAAGCGCAAATTCTACGGAAATTCGTCAAAATAACCGTTCGGTTTTTCGTCAATATTTTACCTATTGTTACATTTTTTTAATGATTTGTCATGAAAATGCCATATTTTCGTTATTGTTAGACATATTATAAAAGAGTAAAATGTTAAATTGTATGATAACGATTTAATGGAGAGGGTAAAACGTGTACAAAGCCATTTTACTTTTATTTTTTGTTGTAGTTTGTCTAACTGCATTTATTT
>DASQIV010000375.1:0-4746 GCA_035631415.1 Pseudoneobacillus sp.
ATGTAGTGCCGAAGTTAAAAATGAAATACCAGAATTATGCAGTAATAATACTTTGTTCTATTACTAAAGAAAAAGAAGATTTTAGTTATTAGCGGTACTAAATATTAGTTGCGTAAATGGTGTTGTTTGTCATGATTTTGCATAATGTAGGAGGAAAAACGAATTTGATGTATTTTTTTATGATAGCACAAATGCTTCAATTACTATTAATCTATTTAATTGGTATTGTTATTAAGCCTTATGGCTTCGAATCAAGGAGTAAATAGTGAGAGATTAACTTTATTCGCTTTTTTGATTTTATCTATAGATCTAGTGGTTCGGACATTTGTGCAACCATTATTTCCTAAATTACTACTACCAAATCTTTCTATTGATAATCTTTCAAGAATTCTATACCTTATTGCTGTTTTACATCATATTTGGTTAGTATTCCTTTGGTCGTTTTTGCTAGTATCTCTTTGGAGAAACTTTCAATTTCAAAGCAATAAGAATTTCACAAAATAGATTTAGTGCTGGCTATATAGATATTTCATATTTTCCCAAGCTAAAGGTTAATGCGACAACCCCATTGGGGAAAAAACATAACATCCCCTAAAAGGAGTCTTTACTTTTAGGGGATGCGTAAATATAGAGTTTAATTCTACTATTCCATAATAGCTTTTTTCCAAGTACTCAAATGCACAGCCCCAAGTTCAGAATTCGGTTTGTCACCTAGTACCGTTATGTACTCCAAACTATTACCATCAGGATCTAAAAAGTAATAGCTTGCTGCTGGTACCCATGCATGAACCACTGGTTCACTATTATCTAAGCCAAATGCTGGCCGTAATTCTATTCCCTTTTCAGCTAAAAACGAAGGAACATTTAACAGTTCTTCATAACCAATATGAAATGCAAAATGGGAAGAACGAAAATGCTCCTGCGAAACTTCCCATATCCCTAAGGTATATTCCTTATTATTTACATCACCAAGCCAAAAGAAAGCAGCCCTTCTTTCGGCGATAAAATAGGCTAATTCTAACTCTAATCCCTTGTAGAAGGTAACAGCTTCTTCTAAATTTCTAGTTTGAATATGCGTTTCATACAGTTTTGCATTTTTCATATATTCTCACTCCTACATAAACGATTTCTTTAATCTTAGAATAATAGTTATTTGATTATTAAGATGCAGTATTTTGTCTGATTTTTATCTACATCTTTAGTACTGTATAAAATCCCAATCGTAATAATTCAAACCTTTTACCTTTTTCTTACGTCTATATATAGGGGAAATATTGTAGTAGCTTCCACTAGGTACTGAAATTGAAATTTAACTTTTAGGAAGGATTGAAAATGGTTAATACACAAAAAAAGAAAAAGAAACACTTTATATCTACCAGAACCAATTTACTATTCATTGTCGTCTTTATTTTGTTTAGTACATTAATTGTTCGTCTAGGAATGGTTCAAATCATCTACGGAGACAATTATCGGAGAGAATTAGAACGAACCAATGATATAGCGATATCACATTCTGTTCCAAGGGGAAAAATCTATGATCGAAATGGCATTCTAGTTGTTGATAACGCTCCTGAAAACGCTATTATGTATACAAAACAATTAAATGAAAATGCCGAAGATATGCTTAAAGTCGCTGAAGATCTTGCTTTATTAATCGAGAAAGAAACGGACAAAGTACAAATTTGGGATAAAAAGGATTATTGGATCCTACGTAATCCAGAACGAGCAAAAGCTAAAATTACAGACTCTGAAATGAAAAAATACGAGAATGGAAAATTAGAATATACAGAGATATATAAAAAACAAATTGACCGTATCACCGATAAGGAATTAAGCGAACAAACTGAAAAAGACTTAGAAATCATAGCAATCTATCGAGAGATGGCAAAGGGTTATGCTTTATCTCCTCAAATCATTAAAAATAAACACGTAACATCAGGTGAATTTGCTCGGGTTAGCGAAAGACTCGATTATCTCCCAGGTGTTGACACAACTACTGATTGGGAAAGATTATATCCCTTATGGGGCACTCTTAAAAGTATCTTAGGAAAAGTGTCTTCTTCGGAAAATGGCATACCCGAAGAGGAACTTGATTACTACTTAGCCCGTGATTATAGCCGAAATGACCGTGTGGGTTTAAGTTATTTGGAAAAACAATATGAGGATGTTTTGCAAGGGCAGAAAGCCAAAGTGAAACACGTAACCGATAAAAGTGGCAAGGTCATTGAGGTTAAAGAGATATCTGAAGGAAAGAGAGGAAATGACCTAGTACTTACAATTGATTTAGAATTACAGATAGAAGTTGAAAAAATTATCGAAAAGAAATTAGTAGAAACAAAAGCAAAAGCAGGAACTGATTTATTAGATCGCGCCTTTGTGGTATTAATCGAACCTCATACCGGTGAATTATTAACATTAGCAGGAAAGCAATTAGTTAAGAACCCTCAAACCAAGAAACTGGAAGTCTTAGATTTTGCCTATGGTACTTTTACAACTAGCTATAACGTTGGGTCAACGGTTAAAGGGGCAACCATCTTAACAGGGTATAAAACTGGCGCTATTTCTCCAGGTACTCATTTTTTCGATTCACCTATTCTGATAAAAGAGACACCAGAGAAATCATCATGGAGAAACTTAGGATTAATAAATGATTTAGAGGCACTAAAATACTCTTCCAATGTTTACATGTTTTATACGGCAATCAATCTCGGTAAAGGACATTACCGTCCAAATCAACCACTCCCTCTCGATTTAACTGCCTTTGATACCATTAGAAATTCCTTTAGTCAGTATGGTTTAGGTGTTAAAACGGGATTAGATTTGCCCAATGAACAAACAGGGTTTAAAGGTCCGATAAAGAAACCAGGACTTCTTCTCGACTTAGTGATTGGTCAATATGATATTTATACGCCAATACAATTAGCTCAATATATATCAACGATTGCAAACGGAGGGTATCGTGTAAAACCACATGTAGTGAAGGAAATTAGAGAGCCTTTATTAGATAACACAAAACTAGGTCCGATTGTTCAGGATATCAAGCCAACTATTTTAAATACGATTGATGCTAAAGAAGAGTGGATAGATCGCGTACAAGAAGGGTTTCGTAGAGTCATGCAGGAAAATGGTGGGACGGCATATACTGATTTTCAAACTGCGACGTATCTCCCAGCAGGTAAAACCGGGACGGCACAAGCGTTATATGATGGTCCTGAGATGAAACGATTTAAAGACAGGGGGGTGTTACCTCCAGAAGTAATGAATCTTAGCTTAGCAGCCTATGCCCCTTATGATAATCCAGAAATAGCAATGGCAGTTGTTGTTCCATGGGCATACGAAGGAAATAAACAGCATAAAGCAAGTAATGAAATAGGACGTGCAGTTTTAGATAAATATTTTGAGTTGAAGAAAAAACGAAATGAAATAGGCATTCGTAAAGAGACACCGAATCAACAAGTCCAAATATTAAGTACCGAGATAATAAATAATCAACTTTTAAAGGAAGGAGAATAATTTATTATTCCCTTCTACATCTCCTTTTTTATCACAGTTGGTTAAAGAAATTATTTAAAGAAAACCATTATGTATGGGATTTTAAACCAAACGTTTATCATTATAAAAATTGTCATATCCAATTAATCTGCTAGTTAGTCGTTAATTTCTTTGCAAGAATGATTTTCTGTAATCCTTTCTAGTCCTTATAACTACCGATGACATCAAATCCTAATTTAATATTGTAAACTAACATATTACACCGTTGATCCTGTTAAAAGAATGGTCGTTCGATAAACATTATTTGAATACTGACTATACAGTTCCTCTGCCTTCTTCTTTGAAATAGACTGTTCATCTTTTCCCTCCTTTTCTGTTTATGAATTATGTCTTCTTTGGTTATATACTCCCAGCCTGGAAATGGTTC
This sequence comes from Pseudoneobacillus sp., assembly GCA_035631415.1. Taxonomy (GTDB): domain Bacteria; phylum Bacillota; class Bacilli; order Bacillales; family Cytobacillaceae; genus Pseudoneobacillus. The sequence goes on from DASQIV010000375.1 coordinate 3,920, forward strand.
GGTCAGTCATTATATATTTTTATGTCATTTTTTAGTGGATACATTCACTTTTATATTTTTGTAAAAAAACACATACTAAATTGAGATATTAAACTTACTGACCAGTTTAAATAAACTCATTTTCTAATTTATTTTTTTTATTCTATTTTATTAATCTTTTGCGTCCTTATAATAAATTAATTCGTCTATAAGGTACAAAAACTTGAGGTGCTACAACTAGATGACTAACAACAAATATGATCATATAGATTACGAAGATATAATAGAAAATTTGATGGATACATATTCTCTTTCTTTGATAAATTTTGCTTATACATATGTAAAAGATTGGGGAACTGCGGAGGATATTATACAAGAGGTATTTATTAACCTTTATCATCATTTAGATTCATTCGAGCAACGTTCTTCTTATAAAACCTGGCTATATAAAATTACGGCAAACAAAGCAAGAGATTATCTAAGAAAAAGCTTTTTCAAAAGAAACTTTATAACCGATTCTATTTCATTCTTATTAAAACCCGATATATCAACTCCTGAACTCGACCTTATTAACAAATCAGAGAATAGACAAATAGCCAATATGGTGCTCGAACTTCCGTTAATATATAGGGAAATCATTATATTATACTTCTATGAGAACATGAAATTAACTGAAATTAGTTCTTTATTAGACATAAACATCTCAACGGTAAAAAGCCGAATCAGTAGGGGAAAAAAATTACTCAAATCGAAACTGGAAAGAGGTTCCATATATGAGTGAACAGCTAGAAAAGAAACTAAAAGAAATATTGGACAAAGAAATTTTTCATTCCAATCCTTATACAGAA
>DASQIV010000376.1:0-2070 GCA_035631415.1 Pseudoneobacillus sp.
CCCTCTGATAAACTCGTTAAATGGTCAAGGTTCGTTTCTGTCAGAAGACGTGTTTTATAGTGTTCGACCAATTCATCAATATATGGATTCACATAAGAAATCGAAGCTTCTATTTCTGGTTCCAAGATTGTTTTTCGTTCACTTTTTCGTTGAAATAAAGACATTTTTCTTCCACCTCTACTAGACTTACTTCAGCATCGAAGTAACCCATTTTTGAATGTCTTTAGCTGCTGGAACCAATTTCTTTTCTTTCGGTTCTTTCCGAATGGGTCTACCTTGATTGACCGCTGCTAAAACACCTTTAAAATCTCTGCGAATTTCAGCACAAACGGGGTAGCGCACAAATCGTTCCATATCTTTTTTGGCCAATTCATTTTCTTTCCCCGTTTCATTTATCACGATCTCCAATCGGTCATCTGTCACAATTCCCAATCTTTGAAACAATCCTTCCACATGTTTAAGAACCTTTATGGATGGGGTATTAAGATTCATAACATAATAGATTTTGTCCGCTTCTGTTAAAACGGCATAGCTTCGCTCATCCATAACAGAGGGTACATCCACAATTATGAAATCATAGCTCCTGCGACACGCTCTTATGAGGCGAATAATATATTCTTCATCAACCGCTTCTGCTAATTCTGCATCCATAGGGCTAATTAATATTTCAAGCTTAGAAAAGGGCTCTTTCTCAGAAACATTGCGTATATGGTGTTCATTAATTTCATTAATGACTGGTTTTAAATCAATTAGATTTCGGCTACTTTCGATTCCAAGGAAGGCTTCTGCACCGCCATACTGAAGGTTCAAATCGATAAAAAGTACCTTTGCCGTGGATTCCAATTTTAAGGTTTGAGCAAATGTAGTGCTAAGAAAGGTTTTACCACTTCCACCCTTACCACTATAAAATGCAAAGACTTGCCCTCTTCCTCTTTTAAAACTTGCAACAGATGTTATAGCATCGGGTTTGGATAGACTATGTGCTTCAAGCGTTTGAAGTCGGTCTATAAAGAGGTTCATTTCATCCGGAATAATGAGAAAGTCTAATGCTCCAGCTCGCGTCACTTCTCTTAAAAGCTGAAAATCCTGCTGGTCATGAAGAATAATGATAGATAGGTCTGGAATCTCTTTTAATAAGAATTGAATCGTATCTATTGGGGATTCATGTTCATTTTTCAGGATTAAAACAATATTTGGCTCATGTCTTTTCATTTCTGCACGAAAGGTTTGCACATGTAGAAAGGTAAAATCAAAGATTTGAGATAATGGTTCCTGGATGGTCGTATATAAATTATTTTTTTCTCCAATTAAAAAAATTTTCGTTCCCTTACTCATCCATTTCCCTCCGTAAGAAATTTCTACTAGCTGTTCCTCAAATAAAATGTTAACTACTTCTCATCCTTGCCAACATTAGCTTTAATAACTCGAACGCTATCAGCGTAGTTTTGCATATGTATAAGCTCTGGCGCTTTATCTAATGGGATTTCTAACTGTACACCTTGGAAGTTGTTCTTCTTCTTCGCTACTCTCGCGACTTTAACGTCTTTCATAAAAATAATCGTTTCTTCCTTACCGCTAAATCGGTGCGATACGATCAAATCGACACGATCCATCGCTTCTAAAGGTTCATCAAAGAAAACGCGGTCTGATTGCATTAAGGTGATTAACCGATTATTTTCTTCGACTACTGAAGCAGCTTGTTTTAAAATATTTTTGGTCACTATGTCCCCTTTAGATAAAGGGACAACTGTTACCTGATTTACTAATTCATCTGGACTAGTAATATGGTAATCTCGTAAGTATTTTTTAGGGATTTCTTCTAATTTAACGTTATTAGGAGTCATTAATTCCCTAGATTTTACCTCCATACTTGCAACGTAAACATTCACCATCGTTCCTAGATTGTTATTAAGTGCCTGCACTTTTTTTAGAACAAGGAAGCCAGATACTAATGCAAAAATAAGAGATAAAATAAAAAAGATAACTGCCCTTCGCTTTGACTCCAGCATCGCTACTTCTCCCCTTGGGATATTATTGAATTTATTCCTATATAAGGAATTTGTTATATTC
>DASQIV010000377.1:0-7762 GCA_035631415.1 Pseudoneobacillus sp.
ATTAGGAATTCCTGAAGATGAAGTATGTACAACTATTAATGAACATTTTTATGCAAATATCCTTTCCATAGATGAACAACCATTAGATTTAGATGAAAAAGAAGGTACAGGATTTATCATTAAAGATGAAAAAGCTGTTCATCCTGAAGAAAAGCTGATAAAAAATGAAGTAGTTGGTGAATTAGCTAAATTGATAGAAAAACTTAACGAAAAAGAAAAACTAGTCGTAAGTTTATTTTACTTTGAGGAACTGACTTTGACGGAGATTGGTCAAGTTATGAACCTTTCAACATCAAGAATATCTCAGATACATTCACGTGCATTATTTAAATTAAATCAATCATTAGAAAAACTAATTTAATTAATATACTAAAAAACCTTCTCTCATCATAGAGAAGGTTTTTTTAGTAATTGAAAACCGCTGCTTTAAAATATTTCAATCAAAAGGTATGATAGAGAAAGGAATAGTAATGGCTGGTATTAGGAAGTGATGGTATGAGTTTAAAGGCAATTGAATTACAAGTAGCACTGCCTAGAACACAAGATGCTGGGAAATTGCAGGAACAACTTCAACAACGTGGTCAAATAATGCAAGATCAGTTTAAAGAGCAGGTTCATAAGGAGCAAGAAAAAAAACGCACTACAGTTAGCAAAAACGAATCTAAACAAAAAGCAGTTTTTTTGAACAATAAAGATCAAAAGGAGCATCAACAACAGAAGTCTAATAAACAAAAAAAGGAAACTATTCAAGAAATTACTCATCCTTATAAAGGAACCAAAATAGACTTCAGTGGGTAGAAAGGAGCTTTTATGAATTCTTTTTTTATTGTCATATCAATTATATTAAATTTTATAGCATTATTTGGAATTATCATTATATATTTGCGTCAAAACAGACTTTTTGATTTAGAAAAAAAACAAGAAAAAATGGTTAAAGAAATGGAAGAGGTCATATCATCTTATCTATTAGAAATTCGTGAAGACAATGAAGAATTTCTAGATAAAATTAAAGTTATGAATCAAATGCGGAATGAAACTAGTTTTCCGAATACCGATAAAAAAGGTGAAGTCGATTATACATACATACCTAAAGTAGCAAAAATCAATCAATCATCTGAAAATCAAAACAGTGTATCCGTTAAACCTATACAGATTGTCCGTTCACAGGTAGTTGAGGCTTATAAAAAAAATAATCAAGTAGAGGATACTGATCATATAGAAAAACTCTTAGACCAACATGTAGATACGAAACCTGAGAAAAAATCGATCCTGCAAGAAATAATCTCGCTTCAGAGTCAAGGATTTTCAGAAGAAGAAATTGCCAAGAAACTTAATAAAGGAAAAACTGAAATTCAACTTTTACTCAAATTTCGTCAAGATGAATAAGAAAAGCTTGATTGTTTGATAGGATATATGCTATATTATTTCATGGTGTTATTACACACGTTCATGGATTTAAATGATTAGGTGCTGTTTTTAAAACAGTTTTCATTTAGAAATGAGATGAACGGAGGATACTTTAACCTTAGGAGGAAAAAACATGTCAGTAATTTCTATGAAGCAATTGCTTGAAGCTGGTGTACACTTCGGACACCAAACACGTCGTTGGAACCCAAAAATGAAGAAATATATCTTCACAGAGCGTAACGGTATTTATATTATCGATCTTCAAAAGACAGTAAAGAAATTTGAAGAAGCTTACAATTTCGTGAAGGAGCTTGCTGATAACGGCGGAACAATGCTTTTCGTTGGTACAAAGAAACAAGCTCAAGATTCAGTGAAGGAAGAAGCAGAACGTTCTGGTATGTACTTTGTTAACCAACGTTGGTTAGGTGGTACTTTAACAAACTTCGAAACAATTCAAAAGCGTATTGCGCGTTTAAAGGATATCGAAAGAATGTCTGAAGACGGAACTTTTGAAGTATTACCGAAGAAAGAAGTTGTTCAATTAAAGAAAGAGCAAGAGCGTTTAGAAAAATTCCTAGGTGGAATTAAAGATATGAAAGGTCTTCCTGATGCTTTATTCATCATTGACCCTCGTAAAGAGCGCATTGCAGTAGCTGAAGCACACAAATTAAACATCCCTATCGTAGGTATTGTTGATACAAACTGCGATCCAGATGAAATTGATTATGTAATTCCAGCAAACGATGATGCAATTCGTGCAGTTAAGCTTATCACTGCAAAAATTGCTGATGCAATCTTAGAATCAAAACAAGGTGAAGAATTAACAGCTGCTGTTGAAGCGTAAGCTTATTTCTTACCGTATTTACTAGGTGCTATGAAAAAGGTGATAAGAGGGAAGCACCCTTTATCACCTTTTTTTAAAGAGTAAATCATGGATTAGTTGTTAGGTACTTTGCTAACAATAGTGATATGGTTACATAAAAGAAATCGCAATATACCTATTAAGGAGGACAATACAAAATGGCAGTTACTGCTCAAATGGTAAAAGAACTTCGTGAAAAAACTGGTGCTGGAATGCTTGATTGTAAAAAAGCACTTACTGAAACAAATGGTGATATGGAAAAGGCTGTTGACTTTTTGCGTGAAAAAGGAATTGCTTCTGCTGCTAAGAAAGCAGACCGTATTGCTGCTGAAGGTACTGCATATATTTTAACTGAAGGTAATGAAGCGGTTATTCTTGAAGTAAACTCTGAAACAGACTTCGTTGCAAAGAATGATGCATTCCAATTACTTGTTAAAGAATTAGCTGAATACTTATTGAAAAACAAACCAGCTTCAGTTGAAGAAGCTTTAACACAAACAATGGAAAATGGTGCAACAGTTGGTGACCATATTAATGCTGCTATCGCAAAAATTGGTGAAAAATTAACTCTTCGCCGTTATGAAATTTTAACAAAAACAGATAATGATTCATTTGGTGCGTATTTACACATGGGTGGCCGTATTGCTGTTTTAACAGTATTAGAAGGAACAACTGAAGAAGCTGCAGCTAAGGATGTTGCAATGCACGCAGCTGCTCTTCACCCACTTTATGTATCTCGTGACCAAGTTTCACAAGAAGAAGTGGAACGTGAGCGTCAAGTTTTAACTACTCAAGCTCTAAACGAAGGCAAGCCTGAAAACATCGTTGCGAAAATGGTTGAAGGTCGTCTTGGTAAGTATTTTGAAGATGTTTGTTTACTTGACCAAACTTTTGTTAAAAATCCAGATCAAAAAGTACGTCAATTTGTTGAATCAAAAGGCGCTACTGTACGTGAATTCGTACGTTATTCTGTAGGTGAAGGTATCGAAAAGCGTGAAGATAACTTTGCTGAAGAAGTAATGAATCAAATTAAGAAATAAGATTTTGTCTAAATAGTTAAAAATAGTAATAGGGGACACACACAGCGTGTTCCCTATTTTTAAAGGGAAAATAAAGCTGTAAATTCGATTTGGAGGTTCTTATGACCAGCCCTAAATATAAACGCGTTGTCTTAAAATTAAGTGGAGAAGCGTTAGCAGGAGATGCAGGCTTTGGAATTAATCCTTCTGTGATTAAATCCATTGCCAATCAAGTAAAAGAAATAGCTGAAATGAATGTGGAAGTTGCTGTTGTTGTTGGCGGTGGTAACATTTGGCGTGGGAAAATTGGAAGCGAAATGGGTATGGATCGTGCGAATGCCGATTATATGGGTATGCTTGCAACCGTAATGAACTCACTTGCTTTACAAGATAGCCTAGAGCAATTAGGAATCGAAACACGTGTTCAGTCTTCTATCGAAATGCGTCAAGTAGCTGAACCATACATACGTCGTCGTGCGATTCGTCACCTTGAGAAAAAACGTGTTGTTATTTTTGCAGCAGGTACTGGGAATCCTTACTTCTCAACAGATACAACAGCGGCATTACGTGCTGCAGAAATTGAAGCAGAAGTTATCTTAATGGCGAAAAATAATGTAGATGGCGTTTATACAGCTGATCCTCGAACTGATAAGAATGCAAAGAAATATGATCAAATAACCTTTTTAGATGTAATAAAAGAAGGTTTAGAGGTAATGGACTCGACGGCTTCATCCCTATGTATGGATAATGATATTCCGTTAATTGTTTTCTCTATCATGGAACAAGGGAATATTAAACGAGTAGTTGTAGGCGAAAATATTGGAACTATTGTGAGGGGGAAATAATCATGCCAAAAACAGTTATTGCAAATACGAAAGATCGTATGACAAAAGCTATTCAAGCTTTTACAAGAGAATTAGCTAGTATTCGCGCTGGTAGAGCAAGTGCTTCCTTATTGGATAGAATTACTGTAGATTACTATGGTGCTCCAACTCCGGTTAATCAATTAGCTGGTATTAGTGTCCCGGAAGCTAGATTGCTTGTTATTCAGCCATATGACAAGTCTATTCTTGGTGAAATCGAAAAAGCGATTCTTAAATCTGATTTAGGTTTAAATCCTTCAAACGATGGCACAATTATTCGAATTGCTATTCCACAATTAACAGAAGAGCGTCGTAAAGACTTAGTTAAAGTGGTGAAGAAAGAAAGCGAAGAAGCTAAAATAGCGATTCGAAATATTCGTCGTGATGCTAATGATGATTTGAAAAAGTTAGAAAAAAATGGTGATATAACTGAGGATGACCAACGTGGGTATTCTGATGATATTCAAAAATTAACAGACGATCATATTGTGAAAATTGATCAAATTGCAAAAGATAAAGAAAAAGAAATTCTTGAAGTGTAAAGTTGTAAAATCATAGACCCTCTTAAAAGGGGGTTTTTTTTGCCCTTTTTTTCAATTGGAAATATTGTGTTACAATGAATAAACAATAAATATTAGTATTCTGTTTTTTAATAGAAGGACATAAATTATTTTAAGAGAGATATCCTAACGTTTTTCTGATATGATAAAACTATACATAATAAATAACTAATCATGAATATTGGATTTTGTTCAAAAAATCGGAGCTAGATTCTTTATTTGGAGGAGCTGTCTAATGTTAAATAAAATCAATCTATGGAAGAAAGGGGCAAATTCTTCCACTCTCCGAGATCGTATCGTTGAAACAAAGAAATTATCGGTTCCTTCACATATTGCTATTATTATGGATGGTAATGGTCGTTGGGCAAAAAAGAGGGCATTACCTAGAGTAGCAGGACATCATGAGGGGATGAAGGTTGTTCGTAAGATGACCAAGTTAGCAAATGAGCTTGGGGTTAATGTATTGACGTTATATGCATTTTCTACTGAAAATTGGAAGCGCCCAAAATCGGAAGTAGATTATTTAATGAAGTTACCAGAAGAATTTCTGGGTACTTTTTTGCCTGAATTAATTGAAGAAAATGTACAAGTTAAAATGATTGGGAACAAAGATAAATTACCCAATTTCACATTAAATGCAATAGAGAAGGCAATTGAAGAAACAAAAAATAATTCTGGTCTTATTTTAAACTTTGCTTTGAATTACGGCAGTAGAGTTGAAATCATTGATGCTGTTAAGCATGTCTTAAATGATTATAATAGTGGTATACTGAAAGAAAATGAACTTACAGAAGAAGTTTTTTCTTCGTATTTAATGACCTCCGAACTTAGTGATCCAGATTTGTTAATTCGTACTAGCGGTGAAATTCGTTTAAGCAATTTTATGCTTTGGCAATTAGCTTATAGTGAATTCTGGTTTACGGATACCTTATGGCCTGATTTTAAGGAAGAAGACCTCCTGGATGCAATTAACGCATTTCAAAGTCGACAAAGGAGATTTGGAGGAGTATAAAAAAGGTGTTGAAAATATAATGAAACAAAGAATCATAACAGCAATTGTTGCAGCAGCTATTTTTATTCCTATTGTTATGTATGGTGGGATACCATTTATAATACTAACTTACTTAATCGCAAGCATTGGATTATTTGAGATTCTAAAAATGAAAAGAATTAATCTCTTTTCACTTCCAGGATATATCTCACTATTATTACTTTGGATTTTACTTTTACCACAACAATATCTGAAGGTTCTAACAGATATTGATTACACAAAAATGGAATTATTTTTCCTAGTTGTTCTACTATTTTTAACCTACACCGTTGTAACTAAAAACAAATTTACCTTTGAAGATGTTGGATTCGCGGTGTTAGGTACCTTATATGTGGGACTTGGCTTTTATTATTTTATTGAAACCCGTGATGCAGGACTTACATATATCCTTTATTCTTTATTTATTATTTGGGCTACTGACTCAGGGGCGTATTTTATCGGTAAAGCAATTGGCAAAAGAAAGTTGTGGCCAGAAATTAGTCCAAATAAAACCGTAGAAGGATCTCTAGGTGGAGTTATTTCTGCGCTTGTAGTCGCAGTTCTTTTTATTGTTTTTACTGATATAGATGTATCTTTATTTAAGCTTTTAGTGGTTACGATGATCCTCTCTGTTTTTGGGCAAATTGGGGACCTAGTAGAATCAGCTTTAAAAAGGCACTTTAATGTCAAGGATTCAGGAAATCTTCTACCTGGACATGGTGGGATATTAGATCGTTTTGACAGCTTACTATTTGTTTGGCCACTTTTAAGTTTTTTATTTTTGATTTAAGGAAGTTTTTACAAAACATGGAGTTGAGTAGGATTGAAATTAATTAGTTTATTGGGTGCGACAGGTTCAATTGGTCAACAAACTTTAGATGTCATACTGCAGCATCCAAGTGATTTTAAATTAGTTGCCATGTCAGTAGGGAAAAATATTGATTTGGCTAGAAAAATGATAGCACAGCATCTTCCCGAATTAGTTGCAACTCAAGAAAAAGCAGGTTATGAAACATTAAAGGCAGAATTCCCAAATACAAAATTTACATATGGTGAAGAGGGACTAACAGAGGTAGCAATATACCATAAGGCTGAAGTTTTAGTTAATGCAGTACTTGGAAGTGTGGGGTTATCCCCGACTTTGCAAGCAATCGAAGCTAAAAAGACTATTGCTATTGCTAACAAAGAAACCCTTGTAACTGCTGGACATCTAGTAATGGATGCTGCTGAAAGAAATAATGTAGCTCTTTTACCTGTTGACAGTGAACATTCTGCTATATTTCAAGCTCTTCAAGGTGAGCAGACTAAAAATATAGAACGATTAATCATTACAGCCTCAGGTGGTAGCTTTAGAGATAAAAGTCGAAAACAGCTTGAGAGTGTGACGGTGAAAGAGGCATTAAATCATCCGAATTGGTCAATGGGTGCAAAAATAACGATTGACTCTGCCACTATGATGAATAAGGGGCTAGAGGTTATTGAAGCTCATTGGTTGTTTTCAATGCCATATGAAAAAATATCAGTATTATTACATAAAGAAAGTATTATTCACTCGATGATTGAATTCCATGATAGCAGTATTATGGCTCAACTAGGCACACCAGACATGAGAGTTCCTATACAATATGCTTTAACCTATCCTGACCGGTTACCTCTTCAGACGTCTAAACGTTTGAATTTAGCCGAAATAGCAACTCTTCATTTTAAAGAAATGGATTTTGAACGCTTTCGTTGTTTAGCTTTTGCCTACGAGGCTGGTAAAAAAGGTGGTACATTACCTTCAGTGTTAAACGCAGCAAATGAAGTAGCTGTAGCTGGATTTCTTGAGGGAAAGATTAAATTTTTAGAGATTGAAGAGCTGATAGAAAAAGCACTTCTTTCTCATGATAATATTCAAAACCCAAGTTTAACGACTATTCAAGAGGTTGATAAAGAAACGAGACAGTTCGTTCATTCACTTATATAAAAAAGGTGGTTTTTTTGTTGAGTACTGTGATAGCCTTTATCGTCATATTTGGAGC
>DASQIV010000378.1:0-2105 GCA_035631415.1 Pseudoneobacillus sp.
ATGGCCATATAAGACTGTAGCAGAACAACCTGCACCGCTACCACCAGATTGTACAGGCTGACCGTCCTTATAAATTAACAACCCACAATCTTGGAATTTACTTTTATCAAAGATAATTCCGTTTTTCTGTAATAGCTCGTAAGCTGTATTATGGCCAATTCTTCCTAAATCACCTGTTACAATTAAATCGTAGGCATCTGGTGTTATTCCCAAATCTTTAAAATGTGCCGTTATCGTATCAACAGCTGCAGGCGCCATGGCACCTCCCATATTAAATGGATCAGAGAGTCCCATATCCATTACTTTACCAATTGTCGCAGAGGTCATAACCGGCTTAGTCTTATCACCGTTATTAGCTGTAACAAGAGCAACACCTGCCCCTGTTACCGTCCATTGAGCAGTAGGTGGTTTCTGCCCACCATATTCTGTAGGATATCGAAATTGCTTTTCAACAGCGGCATTATGACTAGATGCACCTGTTAGTATGTAATTTGCTCCTTGATAATTGACCATAAAGGATGCAAGGGCTAGACCTTCCATAGAGGTCGAACATGCTCCAAATATTCCGAAGTAAGGAATCTCCATCGTTTTAGCAGCAAAACTAGTTGGTGTAATTTGATTAATTAAGTCTCCAGCGATCATAAATTCAACTTTGTCTTTTGAAAGATTTTCTTTTTGTAAAGCTGTTTGCAACGCCTCTTCTAATAACAAGCGATGTGCTTTTTCATAGGACTCTTTTCCCATCCATAAATCATCATGAAGAACATCAAAATCATTAGCTAGGTTTCCATTTGATTCAAATGGTCCACCCGATACACCAGTGGAGGCAATCATCGGACGATTTTGAAAAACCCAAGATTGTTTTCCCTTAAGCAATCAAATTACCCCCCATATGATCAAAATTGTTTTTATTAGTGCTACAACAAAAGCAGAAAATACCCCAAATAATATTACCGAACCTGCAAGTTTAAACATATTACCTCCAACACCTAAGACGAACCCTTCAGTCCGATGTTCAATCGCTGCGGAAATAACTGCATTACCAAACCCAGTTACAGGTACTGCACTTCCAGCACCTGCAAATTGTCCGAGGCGATCATAAACGCCAAATCCTGTCAGGAGCATAGATAGGAATACCATTGTCGCAACCGTTGGATTCCCTGCAGTTTGTTCAGTAAAATCAAAGAAAGCAATATAAAAATACGTAATAGCCTGTCCGATTAAACAAATTAAGCCTCCTACAAAGAAAGCTTTAAGACAATTTTTAAAAATAGGCCGTTTTATTTCGTGTTTTTGTTCTAGCTTTTGATATTGCTGCTGTTGTGGTGTCATTTTTTGTTTTTGATTTTTCCCCATCTTGCTCACCTCCTATGTTAATTCTTCTTTTAATTTAATTATTTTTTGTAACTCTCTTTCTGCTTTATCCTTTGGATAATCAGGTTTTTTTACTTTTTCTTTTAGTTCCAGGGCTTCCATAAAAATCTTATAATCACTGGATACAGTAAAGTCTTCATCTGGATATTTATTTTCTAGATGCTTATTGATCTTTTTTTCAATTTGCTTCATTCGAAATCGGTGCAAATGCTTAACCTTGTAGACAACTAATGTATCCTTTTTTCCTTTTATGACTGCCACATCGTATATTTCTTAAAATTTCATAACATCTTTTTTTATATCTTCTACCACGTTTCCTTTACCTTTATTGATCTGGACAGGACTAGGATTGGTTGTCTTTATCAATGATAGCCTGCTGTCCTCTTCTGCTTTACTTTGATTACATCCTGTAATGTTAACCAATAGTAAACAGACGATTACAAAATATAGCAATGTTTTTTTCATTCTTCACCCATCCCATTTCCTAGATTCAAACCATATTTTTTTTATTTTCTGCTTGTATTTTTTTTTTATGCGAAATATCTAAAAGAGCAAAAATAAAAGAAAACGCCTATCAGTTACTAGATAGACGTTTTCTTACTATTATTTTTTCTTTCCACAGCCGCAACCTTTTCGCTTTTTTCTTCTATTCACTTTATTTGATTGTTCTTGCTTTGGTTCTTGTTGGTTATTCGGTAAATTCTTATCCATATACACAGTCCTTCCATATA
>DASQIV010000379.1:0-8087 GCA_035631415.1 Pseudoneobacillus sp.
TTTCAAGAAAAAGAACAGAAAACCCTCATTATGCTTTTAACGAAACGCGAAACCTTTGCAAGCTTTTTATGGAAAAAATCAATCAGTATCTGGGTCACCTTGCTTGTTCCCATTCTCACTTGGTTTTTCGTCTATCTCGTACCATTAAAATTCTTGCTTATCATTGATTTTAAAAGCTATCTCTATTTTCTGGTTGCCTTAAGCACCATCGTGCTCATCTTCTTACAGCTTGGTGCGCTTATCGGAAGTATTAGCCGGTCACGGATGCAAATTGTCGGGATCACTGTTTTCGTCTGGTTCTACTTCTTCTTTTTACATGACTTTATGATGTTATCGTTTTTGGAAAAAGTCACCTACGAAAATGTGAAGCTATTTTCCTTCTTCTACTTTTTAAATCCGTTTCAAGCGGCTCGGGTGTATTTAGAAGGTGGAATGGGCGTTCTATCAGTCGGACATATGTCCAAATTACTGCAAACCTTTCTTTGGACGAAGCCATCCTTATTTTTAATCGGATGCCTTGTCTTCTGGGTAGCTGTGTCCTATTTACTATCCGTGTTATTCCATCGTAAGGAGGGTGTCGAATGATTACGATTGAAAATCTTACTCAGGTCTTTGGAAAAAAAGTCGTCTTAAACGATGTTCATTTAGAGATTGGCACCAATGAGGTTTGCGCTTTAGTTGGTAGAAACGGGGCGGGAAAGTCAACTCTTTTAAATAGTTTACTTGGGTTATTACCTGCTGTATCAGGAGTCATTACCATCAATGGCGTCAAACAGAAAAACGGTAAAGAAATTTGGAAAAGCGGAATCGCCTACCTGCCGGAAAAATTCACCCTTTATCCCACACTAACTGGTTATGAAAATATCACCTTTTTTGCTAAAGCGACAACGAAACAGGTAGATGAGGGCAAGATAGAGTCTGTTTTAAAATCCGTGCGTCTATGGGATGATCGAGATTTTCCGATTAAAAAGTATTCCAAAGGGATGCTGCAGCGTTTAGGTCTGGCGATTACACTCTACCAGGATGCAAAGATATTAATTTTAGACGAACCGACAAGCGGTATTGACCCGATTGGCCGAATCGAAATTCTAGAAGTTTTAAAATCATTAAAGAATAAAACTATCTTGCTATCTTCCCACCATTTGGATGAAATTAAGCAGGTCTGCACGCACGTCGCCTTTATAGACAATGGAAAAATTAAAAAATATACCGTTGAGCAATTTTTAAAAATTCAACGACTGGAAGTGAAGGAAACATGAAAAAATGGCTTATGTTCAGTATCATTGCCGTATTTGCCTTGTTAGCAGGCTGTAGCGGAAAACAAAATATTCATATAGATGTCACAAAACCCCTTACCTTTTCGAGTGAAAAAGAAATGCCTTTCGAAATTAAAATTACCGAGGATGAAAAGGCCGTGAAGGGTCTTGACATCCGTGCTTCCTTGTCAATGGTTGATATGGACCACGGAACCTTTGATGTCACCTTTAAGGAGACTGAAGCTGGAACATATTACACCACTACTAAGCTAACGATGGCTGGTGATTGGGAAGCGGTTTATACCGTTAAAAGAGATGGAAAAACATTTGAAAAAGTCGTCCAATACAAGGTGGAAAAAAATAAAGGTGTAGCGACTGTTAATGGTGAGCTCATCACATCTGAAGATATTGAGTTTTACCGTTTCATTAATAAACTTCATATTGCCATCAGCCGCTCTTTAGACGAAAAAAAAATGAGTGGTAAACAATTAGAAGAAGCACTAGCTTATTGGGATGCTCAAGAAAAAATGAACGAAAACCAAAACCAACTGTTAACGCAAATTATCCGCCTTCGTGCCATGGCTTTATTAGGAGAAGAAAAAGGGCATAAAGCCACTGCTGAAGAAGTAAAAGCAGCTCTAGAAACTGTGCGTCAGCAATACGCTGAGCATGAGGTTGCAGGTGAGATGATTAAAGAGTTTGGCGAAGACAAGTTTTGGAGCATCGAAGAAAAACAATATCAAATGATTGTTCTCTCTCAAAAGGTCCAACAAGACCTCATCGCGAAAGTAAAAAAAGAAAATCCAAAGGTAAATGACCAAGAAATCTCTTATTTAGCACAAAAAGAATACGAGGACCTGCTTGTTTCACAAGTAAACTCCCTTAAAATTGAGATTTTTTAAAGTGTAGTTTTTGGCCGTCTCTTTTATCCGACCCATTTTGCGTTTTATCTGACTGTTCCCATGATTTATCTGACTGTTTTCCTAATATAACTAGCTCAATTACCAATATTACTAACTTTGTCACATACTTTCAAAAATCTACCATACAAAAAAGGCTTGGTCCAACAACCCAAGCCTTACTTCCATTCACTCAAGCGAATTTCATACAATTTATCGTCGCCTTCTAAAGGTCTGCCTCTCCCATCGGTATTATTACTTACAAAATATAGGTACTCCCCATCGATTATGATGTCCCGAATCCGCCCCAGTCCAGTGATTAATTCACGATTCTTTCTTGTAGTCAAATCCACCTCTTGAAGCGCTTCACCTCTTAATGTCGCCACATAAAGCTTGCCATCATGATAAGCAATTCCTGATGGGGCCCAAGTTACTTCTCCTGTTTGAAATAGAGGTGTGACCATACCTTGTTGTTTTTCATATCCTTGAATAATGGGCCAACCGTAATTTGCGCCTGCCTTAATCTGATTGAGCTCATCATGAGCTGACTGACCGTGCTCACTTTCATATAAAGCACCTGATTCGTCCCACGCCAGTCCTTGTGGGTTGCGGTGTCCATAGCTGTAAATGTATGAGTTTGCAAAAGGATTATCACTTGGAATCGAGCCATCAAGATTCATACGCAAAATTTTTCCAGCAAGGGACTTCACATTTTGGGCATTCTCAGGATTTGTCGCATCCCCTGTTGTGATGTATAGCTTTTGATCAGGACCGATTTTTAAACGACCACCATGATGAAAGGTTCCACTCGGAATGAGGTCTAATAGAACTTGAGATTCACTCCAAACGACATTCTGTAAAGTAAGTAAAACGACTCGATTAAATTGGTCGCCATTTTCTTCATACGTGTAATAAGCGTAGGCATGCTTGTTTTCCATAAAATTTGGATGAAGAACAAAACCCAGTAATCCCGCTTCTGCCGCCTTGGACAGCGGTCTACTCAAACTCACCTGTAGTCTTGTTTTCTGGCCATTTTCTATTTTTACAATCGAGCCTGGCCGCTCACTTATATAAAAGGTGTCACTTAATTTTTGTATAGACCATGGGATTTGAAGGTTTTCAGCTAAAATACTAGGTGTTGCTTGAGTCATTGCTACATCCATTTCTTCATCCCTATTCGGTTGCTGATGATTGGAACAAGCGACTAACATAAACAACATGAGTATATACACCAAAAACCTTCTCATTAACCCACTCTCCTTATTTACTTTGCATCGCTTCTATGATTGCCTTTCCTACGCCACTTTCTTCATTCGTCACTGTCACAAAATCACACATCGCCTTGATTTCGTCGACTGCATTTCCCATTGCGACAGAGCGTCCTACCCGTTTGAACATCGAAACATCATTAAAGTTATCACCGATTGCCATCGTTTCTTCTAATGATATGCCTCTTTTTGTAACAAACTGCTCTAATGCAACTCCTTTTTGAGCTTGACTACTGTTAATTTCAAGATTGCCTTTAGCGGAAGAGCTTACGGCGATGGTTGGGAATGATTTTAATGCCTTGTTGGCAGCTTCTAATCTTTCCATATCAAAAGAAAAAGCGAGTAGCTTTAAGATTTTATGTTTTTCACCTAAAAAAAGCTCATCATAGTTGTCAACAACATGAATATGGCCTTCTTCAAACCGTTCCTTAGCGGCTTTACTTACAAACTCCCTATCTGAATCAGGATTTATGCTTAAAAAGATATCAACAATAAGAGCAAGACCTTTTTCACGGTCATTTGTATAAGTTCCATGATTGGTATATACCTCAAAGTAAACATCTAATTCATTTAGCAATTTTGCTATATCATTAACCTCTGCTTTTCCAATCGGATTTTCTCCGATCAATTCTCCGTCTTTTGTACGAATTTCAGCACCATTCACAAGAATCATTGGACATTCAAGCCCAGCATCCTCTAACACAAAACGTGCTTCCTCATAAGAACGGCCTGTGGCAACAACCACTTCAATCCCTTTTGTTTGCGCAGCCAATATAGCTTCCTTGTTTTCCTTACTAATAATATGGGCACTGGATACAAGCGTCCCATCCATATCTGTTGCAATACATTTAATCATGCTGTCACCTTCCATATTTGTCTTTTATTATCTGCCCATTTTAACATGATATATCTCATTTTTCGCCTATGAAGGTCCATCCTATACTTATGCATAAAAAAGGTAGCCCATTTATGGCCACCTTTCTTTATATTATTTCACTTCGAAGGTTTGAAAAACGACTTCCTCACCATCTTCTACTTCAAAATTTTCCTCAAATTCAATGTTAAATTGTTGATAAATCTTTTTCCAAAAGGCAACAGCTCTTTTGTTTTTAACTAGTTGAGCTATGTAATAGTGACCTTTCTTTTCATTAAACAGCATCTGAACTATTTGCTCTGCGTATCCTTTACCACGATAGCGTTGATAAAGGAAAAAATCATTCACACAATAATCAACTTTTGTCATTAAAGGTTTTTCTAATAACAGGAAAAAGCCCAGTAACGCTGTTCCTTCTTTCATAAGATAAGGGGTGATCCCATCCTTTTCCCAAATTAAATGAAAGGAATCAAATTCAAAGACCCCCTCCTCGTTACTAACCAATGTGTGATTATATGCTGAAAGATCATGAAGATAAAAGGAATAAAGGTTTTTTAACAGTGATTTGTCCTCTACTGTTGCTTTTATTAGTTCCATAATGTTTCTCCTAGGATTTTTAGTTATTTTTCTTTATTCCACAATCGCAACCCAAAAACCTTTTTTACATAAATTTCAGTTAAAAAGACAAAATAGAGGTGATATTCCATGAAGGGGGCGAAGGATATGACGAAGAAGTTTAATAAGGGTAGCAAAAATCAAAACTCTCCAAAAAATCACGGAACAGGCTTTGTAAGTGGTGATAATAGCAAAGGAAACAGACATAACAAAGACCAAAACGATAAAACAGATGTAGACTAAGAACAAAAGCGCAAGCGCCTTGGTCATCGATGAAATGGACCATGAGAAAGTCGGCCTTCCTAAACGAAAGCCGACCTTTTCCTATTTATGAGGGGTATGGCCAGTGTCCAATTGTGACAAAGGCAGAAACATTTTAATATTAGACGGATATTTGATTGAAAAAGTTGGATAACCGTTCCCAAAGTTCGGATAAACCACCTAAAAAGACGGATAAAATCAAAATCACTCGTCATTACCACTAATTCTTACAGATGGAACACCGCTGTATACATAGGTTGGATTGCGTTCTGTTCTATTTTCGTTATAAAACTCATTTTGCAGCTCGATGTTTGTATCCGAAATACTCATTTTAGAGCTTGGTTCATGAACCTCTTTCACTTCGAAAAATTTATTCATTTCCATATTAGCATCAGTCGTACTTATATTTTTATTTTTATCCAAATTAATCACACCTTTATATATAGTGGCAGAAAAAATCCTACACCATGATAAATTATTTCTTTTTTTGAAACTTCAATCTAGCCTCTGCTTCACTCATATTCGGATTTTTTCTACCCTTACTATTCGCTAATGCTTTCTTTAGCTCCTGGTCTGTTTCACCAGGCGTATTATACTTTTGATCCACCTTAACAACCTCCTTTTTTTTAGTATGAAGCTCACTTGTAGTCATTATTCGAAAGCTTTTTAAAAATAGAAAGGGTTTCCGCCAATGATTTAAGCGGAAACCCTTTTATTGTATTTCTTATACTGTTACCGTCTCCTCTTCAAAGCCTTCCTGATAAATCCTGCTAATAATGGATTCAATTTCAGGTTCTTCGACGGTTAAATCCTTGATATTGTGTTGCTGAGTAATTCGTCCAATCAGCTCCGAAGCGGAAATTTCATCACGATTGAAGCGAAGCCAAATGCGATTACTTTCCTTTTTAAATACTTCTGCTCCTGGAATTTCGAACTTGGCCTCGCTGTTTTCTACATCGACAACAAGAGTTCTAATTTTCCCAAACCGTTCTTTAACCGCCATGATATCGCCATCATACACCTTTTGACCATGGTCTATTAGGACCATTCGGTTACAAAGCTTCTCAATGTCTTCCATATCATGTGTCGTTAAAATAACAGTCACCTTACGATCGCGATTTATTTCTTGGATAAAGGTGCGCATTTTTTCCTTAGCAACAACATCAAGCCCAATCGTAGGCTCATCCAAAAATAAAATTGGCGGATCATGAAGTAGCGATGCCGCGATATCAGCCCTCATCCGTTGTCCTAATGAAAGCTGACGGACAGGTGTATTCATAAATTCATCTAATCCTAATATTTCTTGAAAAATGTCCATATTTTTTTTATATTGCTCGTTACTTACTTTATAAATTTCTTTTAGGAGCTCAAAGGATTCAATCGTCGGTAAATCCCACCAAAGCTGTGTTCGTTGTCCAAAAACAACACCAATGTTTTGGGCATTCTTTTGACGTTCCTCATACGGAACAATTCCATTAACTTTAATAGTTCCGCTTGATGGCACAAGTATTCCCGTCAACATTTTAATTGTTGTTGATTTCCCTGCACCATTAGGACCAATATAGCCAACCATTTCACCCTGTTCGATGGAAAAACTAATATCCTTCACAGCTTCTTTTTTAATGAATTCACGCTTAAACAAACTTCTAACACTTCCCAAAAAACCCGTCTCACGTTTAGCTACCATAAAATCCTTATTTAAATCCTTCACTTCAATGATTGGCATTTCTTGTACCTCCTTCTCTAAAGGTGACAGGCACCGAGTTATTTTTTGCAGTTATTCAATTACCTGGCAAAAAATCTTAGTTTGTTTCGATCAATTTCGAGTAAGAATTTACACCTCAAAATTTTCCTGGTGCGTGTCACCTACTATTTTCTTATGATCCCGTACTCTTATATCGACTTAGCCCTGCCATCCATAACCAATAAGCTAGTAGAAAGAAAACCAATCCGACTAATGGCGAAAGATAGCCAATATAGTCAGGGAAGTATGGCGTCTCTTTTTCCAAAAGAACAGTTGATGGAAAGTAGTTCACGAACCCAAAAGGAATGATAAACGCTGTTATCATTTGAACTACCTTTGGGTAAATGACTAATGGATAGTTTGTTAGATTACGTGCCGGATACATCGCAACCCAATAAAACTGCTCCGATTTCGTCGTCCAAAAGGCAAGGGCAGAAATGATAACAAGCATTCCTCCTTGAATTAATATCCCTCCAATGATAGTAGCGATTAGAAATAACAACTTAACCACAGTCCAATGAATATCAATCGCAGAGCTCACCCAAAGGAAAACAACCACTGAGAATAAAAACTGTCCAAGCGCACCAATATCAAATTTCATGGACATGAAATGGAAAAAAGGATGAATTGGACGGACAAGAAATCGATCAAACGTCCCATTAACGATATAGGTATCTAAACTCTTAAAATGGAAAAATAGCATCACACAAAAACCCCATGACAACACAGCCAATGCTAGTAAAAATAGCATTTCATAAAAGCCCCAATCACCAAGGGCATCAAAACGATAGAGCATGACCCACATCGTTGCAGCCATCCCCGTGTATGCAGTGATTAATCCAATAATCCTCATTACGAATGCAAATCGATACTGAAGCTGAGCACGTACACCAGCTGATATGAGTTTAAAATATAATGGTAAATAACTTATTGCGGTCCTCAAGCCTATCCCCCCTGTACAACCACTTTTTGAGATGCTTTATGCCAAACGAATCTTAAAATTCCGTAACAAACAACAAGCCAAAACAACTGAATCGCAATTGAATAGGCGATTTCTACACCTGTTATCTTTCCAATAAAAATGGAGGTCGGAATATAGTAGATTCCTTGAAACGGCATGTAGATGGCCAATTTTTCAAGCCAATCTGGAAAAAACCAAAGTGGGATTAC
>DASQIV010000380.1:0-2137 GCA_035631415.1 Pseudoneobacillus sp.
AGCTGGGATTTATCCTCGTGAGGAGTCATTCAATCTGTTTGGTGACGATGAAGATGAGCTTGAATTTGAATATCAAGAAGAAAACGATTTTTAAAGAGGTGAATGATGATGAACAATGGAAAAAAAGTTCCTATGAGAAAATGTGTAGCTACTGGTGAAATGAAACCGAAAAAAGAACTTGTTCGCATCGTTCGCTCGCAAGAAGGTATAGTTAGTATTGACTTGACAGGAAAGAAATCTGGTCGAGGTGCATATTTATCTAAAGATATAGATGCTATTCTTTTAGCAAAAAAGAAAAATATTCTATCTAATCATTTACAGGTGACAATAGAGAATTCAATCTACGATGAACTAATAGAAATGATTGAGAAGGAGAAACGACAATCCTAATGAACTCAAATCAATGGATGTCATTGCTTGGCTTGGCCAATCGAGCACGGAAAATTATTTCAGGTGAAGAGCTTGCCGTTAAAGAAATTCGAAGTGGTAGAGCCAAACTGATATTGTTATCAGCAGATGCATCGCAAAATACAACGAAAAAAATTACAGATAAATGTAATTTTTATAGCGTCCCTCTTAAGACTGTCGAATCCAGAGAATTACTAGGTCAAGCTATTGGAAAAGAAGCTCGTGTCGTTGTAGCAGTACTTGATGGTGGATTTGCTAGAAAACTGGTAACTTTGCTCGATTAATTTTAGCGGGGGTGAAAATATGAGTAAAATACGTGTTTATGAGTACGCCAAAAAACACAATGTTTCAAGCAAAGATGTAATTCAAAAATTAAAGGGAATGAATATAGAGTTTTCAAATCATATGGCAACAATAGAAGATGATACCTTAAAAAAATTAGATAGCCTTTATATGAAAAATGAAGCAGGTAATTCCTCGAAATCACAAGCTGCGAATACACAGCAAAATAACGGGAGTAAACCTCAAAATAAGCCACAACAACAGGTGAAAACAGTGGAACAAGAGAAACCAAAAGCAAAAGCAATTATAGAAGATGATGATAAAAATGTGGATCCTTCAAAGGTGAAGGTTAAAACAGGACCTAAAACCCTGGAAGGCAAGAAACATGATAAAGAATATCAATCAAAAGAAAATAAGGTTTTTACTAAACCAAATAATACTAATAATAACAATAATTTCAATAATAAGAATAAAAAACCTCAACACCAAAACAAAAAGCATCAACCAGTTCAACATGCTCAACCACAACCTAAAAAGCAAAAAGAGCTTCCAACTAAAATTACTTTTAGTGAATCTTTAACTGTAGCAGAATTAGCTAAAAAATTGCACCGAGAACCATCGGAAATCATTAAGAAATTATTTTTATTAGGAGTTATGGCAACAATAAACCAAACTCTTGATAAAGATGCTATTGAATTAATCGCTGGAGAATACGGTGTTGAAGTAGAAGAAGAAATCAAAATCGATGCGACCGATTTAGAAAACTACTTTGTTGAAGAAGAAGGTGCTAACCTTGTTGAACGCCCTGCAGTAGTGACAATAATGGGGCACGTTGACCATGGGAAAACAACTCTCTTGGATTCTATCCGTAACACAAAAGTAACTGCAGGTGAAGCAGGTGGTATTACTCAACATATTGGTGCATACCAAGTAGTTGAGAAAGACAAGAGAATTACTTTCCTTGATACCCCAGGACACGCGGCATTTACAACTATGCGTGCGCGTGGAGCAAAAATTACTGATATTACCATTCTTGTTGTTGCAGCTGATGATGGTGTAATGCCACAAACAATTGAAGCAATTAATCATGCGAAAGCAGCTGAAGTTCCAATTATTGTTGCTGTAAACAAAATGGATAAGGAATCAGCAAATCCTGACCGTGTGATGCAGGAATTAACGGAATATGGATTAGTACCAGAAGCATGGGGTGGGGAAACTATATTTGTACCTATTTCTGCATTACAAGGAGAAGGAATTGACAACCTCCTAGAAATGATTTTATTAGTGGCAGAAGTAGAGGAATATAAAGCTAATTCTAACCGTAATGCTGTTGGTACGGTTATCGAAGCACAGTTAGATAAAGGTCGAGGCTCTGTAGCGACACTTTTAGTTCAAAATGGAACCCTTAAAATCGGTGATCCGATTGTAGTTGGAAAGACATTTGGGC
>DASQIV010000381.1:0-6462 GCA_035631415.1 Pseudoneobacillus sp.
GGGCTGGATTGAAACAAAAAATGAACTTCGGTATTCTTTGCCGAAGTTCATTATTTCTATGAGTGGGGTGAATGTATGACAACTTTAATTGAAACGAAGGATTTGTCGATAACTTTTGGTGGTCATACTGCCGTTGATAAAGTGACAATCTCTGTTCCTAAAAATCATTTTAAATCCATCATAGGACCAAATGGTGCCGGAAAGACTACTTTCTTTAATCTATTAAGTGGACAGTTAATGCCTACAAGTGGGTCAATCCGTTTGAATGGAAAAGACATTACCAAATTAAATTCTACCAAAAGAACCCGTGAAGGTATTGGTCGTTCATTTCAAATAACAAATGTATTCCCGAATTTAACTGTCATTGAAAATGTCCGTTTAGCAGTACAATCGCGTGCAGGAAACCGATACACAATGTTTTCGCATTTTAAAAAATACAAAGATTATGAAAGTAAAGCTATTGACTGGCTCAAGCTTGTTTTATTAGATGATAAAAAAGACTCATTGGCGAAAAACTTAGCTCATGGCGAAAAAAGAAAGTTAGAGATTGCGATGCTATTAGCTTTAGAAACAGAGATTCTGTTATTAGATGAACCAACTGCAGGAATGTCTTTAGAAGAAGTTCCAACTATTTTAGAGGTGATACGAAAAATAAAAAGGCAAGCAAATCGTACCATTATTTTAATTGAGCACAAAATGGATATGATACTCGATCTATCTGATTCGGTAATGGTGTTATTTAATGGTAGATTACTAGCGGATGGAACTCCAGAGGAGATCATGCAAAATGAATTGGTTCAGTCAGCTTACTTAGGGGGTCTATACGATGAGTGATCTATTAAAACTGGATGGAATTGAGACCTATATCGGTCAATATCACATCTTACAAGGTGTGTCCCTTGAAGTAAAGAAAGGCGAAGTAACCGTTCTATTAGGTCGAAATGGAGCTGGGAAAACAACGACATTACGGACGATTATGGGACTTAATCCGGCATCAAAAGGGTTAATAACATTCAAAGGGGAAGCAATTCAAAAATTACCTACTTATACAGTGGCAAAAAAAGGTATTGGATATGTCCCAGAGGATCAGGGGATTTTTGCAGGTCTAAGTGTTGAAGAAAATATGAAGGTTGCAATGCAAAAGGACGATGCTGAGACAAGGGCTAGAATGGACTATATCCTTGATCTATTTCCTGATTTGAAAAATTTTTGGAAAAAGCCTGGCGGACTCTTAAGCGGTGGTCAAAAACAAATGCTCTCCATTGCCAGAGCCTATATTAACAATAACGAACTGTTATTAATTGACGAACCAAGTAAAGGCTTAGCACCTATTGTCGTAGAAAAAGTGATGGAATCCATCGTCCAAATGAAAGATCGGACAACAATTGTTTTGGTGGAACAAAACTTTATGATGGCAAGTACGATTGGAGATCGTTTTTACATCATAGATGATGGTAGAACCGTGAGCAACGGGCACATGAAACAATTAAAACAAGATACAGAACTGCGGAAAAAATATTTAGGTATTGCCTAGAAAGGAGGAGTAGCTTTGGATGTATTGCTAAATTTATCTTTAAATGGACTAGCCACTGGTATGCTAATTTTTTTATTAGCAGCAGGTTTAACGTTAATTTTTGGATTAATGGATGTCCTTAATTTTGCGCATGGTGGATTATTTGCCTGGGGAGCTTATAGTGGAATATGGATTTATTCTCAAACGGGAAGCTTTTTCATAGGTATATTTGGTGCCGTTTTAGTCGGCTTTATACTTGGTATTTTGACTGAAAAATGGATTATAAAGCCCGTATATGGTAATCATGTTCAACAAATTTTAATAACCCTGGGACTTATGCTAGTTTTATCAGAAATGCTCAAAGTCATTTGGGGACCAAATCAAATTTCAGCCACTCCTCCTTCCTATTTAGCGGGTAGTTGGGAAATTGGTGGGGTTATTATTATTAAATATCGATTATTTATCATTTTTGTTGGACTTCTTGTATTTGCAGCTGTGCAATATATGTTGTCAAAAACCAAAATTGGTCTCGTTGTTCGTGCAGGTGTCATGAATAAAGAAATGGTTCAAGCACTAGGGATTAATATTAAAAGAGTATTTATGTTCGTTTTTATGATTGGAGCGGGTATGGCAGCCTTAAGTGGGGTATTACTTGGTCCTTACTCAGGTGTAATCCACGCTGAAATGGGCTTGGAATTTGCAATATTAGCCTTTATTGTTGTGGTAATAGGTGGGATGGGTAGCTTTAAAGGATCACTATTAGCTGCAGCCTTAGTAGGATTATCCGGTTCCTTTATGGCCTATTATGTTCCCGATTTAGCTTTGGCGGCAAATATGCTTTTAATGGCTATTGTATTAGTGTTTAGACCTCAAGGTTTATTTGGGATGAAGGGGTGAAAGACATGAATTGGATCAGAAACAATCGTATGAACGGCATTTATCTTATCATTGCTGCCTTCTTACTCCTCTTACCTTTTGTACACGATTCTCGAAGTTTATTTATTTTGTTAACACAGATATTTATTTTTTCTATTTTTGCAATGAGTTACGACTTATTACTCGGATATACAGGAATTGTTTCGTTCGGACACGCTATGTATTTTGGAATTGGCGCTTATTGTATTGGTATCTTTATGAAGCGCTTTGAACCAACAACACCTAATTTTGTATTAGCAATAATGACAACCATTTTGTTAACAGCCGTAATTAGTTTTTTCGTTGGTTTATTAACATTAAGATTAAAAAGCCATTTTTATGCGATGTTGACCTTATCTTTATCAGGTTTATTTCTTGTTTTAGCCGAAAAGTGGAGAACCTTAACGTATGGAAATGATGGTTTTACATTCCGTGTACCTGATTTTTTAAAAGATCGAACGGATTTTTATTTAATTTGTTTGATTTGTATGGTATTAGTGTTTTTTATTTTGAAACGATTTACAAACTCACCATTAGGGAGAGTCTTGCAAGCTATTCGGGAGAATGAACAAAGAACAGAGTCATTGGGTTATCAAGTTTTACATTATAAAATCATAGCGAGTATTTTTTCAGGGGTAATAGCTGGAATAGCAGGTATTTTATATTCAATTTCATTACGATTTGTTAATACTAGCGTATTTACAATGGATATTACTCTTGATGCACTTCTCATGACAATTATTGGAGGGGTCGGCACGTTAGTTGGTGCGATTATTGGTGCAGGTCTGATTGAGTTTGCTCATCATTG
Source organism: Pseudoneobacillus sp. (assembly GCA_035631415.1). GTDB lineage: Bacteria > Bacillota > Bacilli > Bacillales > Cytobacillaceae > Pseudoneobacillus. Next base: position 3,237 of record DASQIV010000381.1, read on the forward strand.
GTTAACGGCACTTGCCAAGGAACATTGGATTTTTGAAAGATGGATCATTTTCTTTGGAATCATTTATATTTTGGCAGTTATGTTTTTCCCACTTGGCATTGTAGGTTCATTAAAAAACTTTAAATGGAAGCGTGCAAAACAAACTAGTGTTGTAAAGAAAGAAGAAGAGCTAGCTCGTTAGGAGGATAGTATGGACACAAAACAAATTGCATCCTTTATTGTACGATTTCAATTAACGGATAGGATAGAAGAAACGAAGGAAAAGCAGTGGCGGATTAAAGTAACCCATGTTCAAGATGAACATGAAAACCTTTTTGAATCCATTGATGATGCCATGATATTTATGAAAAAAATGGTGGAAGATTCATAGATAAAGGTGTGAGTGTATGTGAATATCGGAATTGTTAGTACAGGTACCTATATACCCGAAAAAGTAATGACTGGGAAAGAAATCTCTGAAAAGGCAGGAATTCCCATAAGTGTTGTGGAAGACAAAATGGGGATAAAGAAAAAGCCTATTCCAGGAGATGATGACCATACATGTGAGATGGGAATAAAAGCGGCTAAGAAGGCTATTGAGAAAGCGAACATCGATCCATCTGAAATTGATTTGGTTATCTATATTGGAGAAGAACATAAGGAGTATCCTTTGTGGACGGCTGGAATTAAACTACAGGAAGCAATCGGTGCTTATGAAGCATGGGCATTTGACGTGGCATTACGTTGTGGAACGACTATGATGGCGTTGAAATTAGCCAAAAGCATGATGTTAACGGACCCATCAATTAAAACAGTTTTACTAGCAGGTGGTTATCGTAATGTAGATTTTATTAATTACGAAAACCCTCGAACTAGATTTATGTTTAATCTAGCAGCAGGTGGTGGGGCGATTATTTTAAGAAAAGGCCATCATGAAAATCTTTTACTTGAAACCGAAATGATGACCGATGGATCTTTTTCAGAGGATGTAGTGGTTGTCGCTGGAGGAACAAAACATCCCATTTCTAAGGAAGCACTTGATGCTAAGCTAAATTATTTAGATGTATTGGATCCAGAGGGAATGAAACGTCGGCTGGAACAAAAATCAATGGATAACTTTTTAAAGGTGATAAAAAAATCGGTATCAAAAAGCGGTTATAAAATATCGGATATTCATTATCTCGGAATTCTCCACATGAAAAGGTCTGCTCACGAATATGTTTTAAGAGAATTAGGCATGTCCGAAGAACAATCTATTTATCTAGAAGACTATGGTCATATTGGACAAATTGATCAAATATTATCTTTGGAACTTGCTTTAGACCAAGGAAAAATAAGTGATGGTGATTTGGTTGTTCTTGTCAGTGCTGGTATAGGTTATGCATGGGGAGCAACTGCAATTAAATGGGGAAGGGGATAGAAAAATGAAAAAGATTATACTTAAAGAAGTCTTATTATCAAATGGTGAAAAACTTGCCTATCGTGAACGAGAAGGCGGTCACAAAAAGGTTTTACTTATTCATGGTAATATGACATCCTCCAAACATTGGGACTTAGTCATTGAGAATATGGATGAATCTTTTAAGCTTTATGCTGTCGATTTGCGAGGATTTGGGGGTTCTAGTTATATTAAACCAATCCAATCTATTAAAGACTTTTCAGATGATGTCAAGCTATTTGTAAATGAAATTGGTCTTAAGGATTTTTCCATTGTTGGCTGGTCGACAGGTGGAGCAGTAGGAATGCAGTTTGTTGCCGATTCCCCTGGTTATTGCGAAAAATTAATCTTACTTGCGTCTGCTTCCACGAGAGGCTATCCATTCTATGGAACAGATAGCACCGGTCAAGTAGATCTAAATAATCGGATTAAATCTTATGATGGTATAAAAAATGACATCATTAGAACCATTCCGATTCAAGGTGCTTACGATTCCGGAAACCGTGAATTATTAAAAGCCGTATGGAACTCACTTATTTACACAAAGAACCAACCAGAGTCGGAAAAATATGAAGAATATGTAGATGATATGATAACTCAAAGAAATTTAGCGGAAGTATATCATGCTTTAAACACGTTTAATATTAGCCATGAAGATAATAGTTCTGCTAAAGGGACTGGGGAAGTAAGTAAACTAAATTTACCTATTCTAGTCCTTCGAGGTGATCGGGATATGGTTATTTCTGAGCAAATGAATGAAGAGCTTCTTAAAGATTTAGGAGAAAAAGCAAATTTTATTGAATTAAAGGATTGCGGTCATTCTCCGCTTGTTGATGATTTACCACAGCTATTAAACTCAATGTCTGAATTTTTGAATAGTCGAGGTGTCGAAGTTGAGGTTAAAGGATAAAGTAGCGATTATTACGGGTGCTGCCAATGGGATCGGATTTGCTGCCGCTGAAGTATTTGCAAGAGAAGGAGCAAGTGTAGCAATTGCTGATTTTAATGAGCAACAGGGGATCGAAAGTTCTAACTTTTTAAAAGAGAAAGGTTATGATGTAACCTTTTTTCAAGTTAATGTAGCTGATCGAGATAGTATAGATTCTATGGTAAGTTCTGTTTTGGAAACGTATGGAAGGGTTGATATCCTCGTAAACAATGCAGGAATTACAAAGGATGGAATGCTCTCTAAACTCAGTGTAGAGGACTTCCAGCAGGTCATTGATGTTAATTTAACAGGTGTTTTTCATTGCACACAAGCAGTACTCCCTACAATGATCGAGCAAGGAAAAGGAAAGATTATTAATACGTCTTCAGTATCAGGTGTATATGGGAATGTTGGCCAAACCAACTACGCAGCAACTAAAGCTGGAGTAGTGGGGATGACCAAAACCTGGGCAAAGGAACTTGGACGTAAAGGTATAAATGTTAACGCAGTTGCACCTGGTTTTGTGGAAACAGGTATGACCGCTAAGGTTCCAGAAAAGATTTTAGACCAAATGAAAATGATGGTTCCTCTTGGAAGACTTGGAGTAGCAGAAGATATCGCCAACGCTTATTTATTTTTAGCATCAGAAGAGTCAAACTATGTAAATGGAACCGTCCTACATGTTGATGGAGGCATCATGATGTAGAAAAAGGCTTGTGAAAAGGAAGTCCGATTTGCGGATTTCCTTTTTTTATGGAAAATATTTATTTATCAATTTATGTATGTTAAAGTTGATTTGTAATAGGAATATTTTAGTAGAAATGGAGGGAATTTGTAACGACACAACGTACCGCATTCCTATTTTTTATTTTTCAATGCAT
>DASQIV010000382.1:0-2011 GCA_035631415.1 Pseudoneobacillus sp.
GTTCAACTGTGGAATGAAGATTAGGTTATTGGATAAGTTCTGTACCATATAACAGATACTACCGACAAACAATCCGACCGCCATTACTCTTCCTAACAAGTTTTGATTTAAATACAGCTTCACGATTGTGAGTAAATAAATCGCATATATAAGAAGGAATGCTATTAGCCCAGTAAATCCTGTTTCTGCTCCTACCTTTAAGTACGAGTTGTGTACAGAGTAAGCATCATGACCGATATCTAATTCTTTATATTTCGTTACGTATGTCTTGTAGTTAGCGTAATAGTTGCCCATTCCCACTCCAAGAACCGGATTATCTCTTAGCATCACCCAACCAGTTTTCCATAACGTTAGTCGGGATACGACTGCTTGGTTCGTTGTTGCTTCTTCTTGAGCTGCTTCTTCATCTAATGGCTCTTCAAGGTTTTCACCTGGTTTTGGTGGTTCCGCTCCTAGATTTGTCCCTTCAGGTAAAAGCTTTTCAATTGCATATAATGCCGAGTTCGTTCTTGACTGCACATCTGGCATGAAATAGATAACTGTAAATAAAATAACAAATGAAATTAAGATATGTGGTTTAATGAAATTTTTAATGAATTGTTTTGGCATCAAAATGACCATCAAGATGCCTGCACATGCCATGGTTACCCAGGCAGCACGTGTATACGTTAAGATTACATTCACTACATATATTGCATAAACTGCAAATAGGAATAACTGTGCGGTTTTATTTTTAAAATAAACGACAGCTAATAGTAATATGGTTGGAATGATGTAATTTAAATAGGCCGAGTAGTAGTTCGGGTTTGTAAGTGTAGAGTCAACCCGTCCTTTTGCTTCCTTTAATGCATAAAGGCCTGCTTTATTAAGTGAAAAATTAAATACGTATTGTAATACTCCGAATAAGCCAACAATCACTACTGATGCCAAAAACCATTTGCCAAAGCTCATGTATTGTTTTCTGGAGAAATCGATCTTTGCCACGATCAAGAATAGTACGACATAAGATAGGTATCGAGCAATTTCCATAATGGCTGCTCTTAAGTCAATGGCATTGATGACCGAAATGAGAGACACCAGTAAAAATAAACCGAATGCCGCTATTAACGGGGTTAATTTAAAGTCATTGAGTCGAATATTACCTTTTAGATAATCATAAATTGCCGCAACTGTGACAAGTGGTATTAACACTACTTCTGCCGATAATGGAAGTGGTCCAATGTACGTTTTCAAATAGAAAATCGGAATCAGAAATAAGCTTGCTACCACGAAGTAGAATGTCCAAGTGTTTTTTTTCTCCATATTTAAGCCCCTTTATTCTTAAATCACGCTTCCTTTGTATAGATTACACGATTTGACATGCTTGTACAATTTTAATTTTTTCCTATTTTACTTTTTCATACGTTTGTAATGTTTCTTTATATAGCTGTTCAAGGGAAAAGTGGGTGGAAGCATGCTGATAAAGTTTTTCTCCCATCACCGTTAATTCGCCATTTTTTGCAGCATCGTAAGCTTTAGAGAAGGCGACCGCTAATTCTGTCGAATCTCCTGTTGGAACAATCCAGCCTGTTTCAGCTTCCTTTACCAGTTCACGGACACCACCAACATCTGTTGTGATGAGAGGGATGTGTTGGTTGGCTGCTTCTAGTAAGGCTAATGGAAAGCTTTCACTATAAGATGCTAGTAATCCTAGGTTCGATGCAGCGTATATCGCGTCGACGTCTTGACGGAAGCCGAGGAAAATGAATTGCTTGTCCACTGCGAAATCTTTTGCCTTTTGAATGAGTTCGTCTTTTATTGGACCGTCACCGACTAATAAAAGTTTCACGTCCTGCTTATTTAATTGTTTGAGTGCCTCGAACACAAGCTCATGCCCTTTGATTGGGTGAAGTCTAGCCACCATCGTGATGACAAGATCGTCTTCTTTCAGATTTAGTGTCGCCCGTTCCAGTGGTTTAGCCGTTTGTGTTGTAAATTCAATCCCATTATAAATGGTTTTAATTTTATCAGC
>DASQIV010000383.1:0-2088 GCA_035631415.1 Pseudoneobacillus sp.
ACTTACTTCATTCATTTTTGCTTCCTTCCCTTCAACAAGTTGATTCAATGCCTCACAATATTGTTGAACAACTGATTGTTTCAGATAGAAATAAATTGTATTTTTGTCGCGTCTTTCATAAACCACATTTATATCACGAAGTTTTTTTAAATGGTGGGTAATGGTCGGTGCCGTTAGTCCTAACTTCCCGGCAATGGCTTGACCATGTAGAGGACTACTAGATAATAATGAAAGAATTCTTAGACGTGTGGGGTCTCCTAAAGTCTTATGAAAATCAACCATACGATTTAGCTGCAAAGCATTTTCCTCCTTTAATATTAGATAATCATCTAATTAGATATTATTCTAAATTCTTGCTTTAAGCAATCATTTTACAAAAAAAATAATCCCTTTTCAGGATTATCTTTTGTTTGAATCTACTTCATTTCTAAATTATTTACTTGGTAAATAGATATGGAAGGTTGTCCCTTTCATCTCCTGGCTCTCAACCTTAATCCTTCCCTTATGCTCTTCAATAATTTTATAACTAACCATTAAGCCTAATCCTGTTCCACGTTCTTTCGTAGTGTAAAAAGGTTCTCCTAATCTTTTTAATTTTTCTGGTGGGATACCAAAACCTTCATCCTGAATCGATATATGAATTTGCTCATCGGTTTCTAATTCCATTGAAATGGTTATTCTTCCACCTGTTTGCATAGATTCAATTGCATTTTTAATCATATTGACGAACACTTTTTTTAATTGATTGGGTTCACAAAATATTATTGGAAGGTTTTCTTGATAAGAAGTTAGAAATTGTACATTGTACATAACTGCTTGGGCATTGAGAAGTTCAACTGTATCCTTCATGATTTGAACAATATCCACTTCAGAATACTTAACCACCTGTGGTTTAGCCAAAATCAAAAATTCATTAATAATTGAATCAATTCGATTTAATTCAGACAAAATGACCTGGAAATACATAGAACGATCTTCCTTCATTTCACCTTGTAACAGTTGAATAAAACCTTTTAAAGCTGTCATCGGATTACGAATTTCATGAGCTATACCAGCAGCCAACTCCCCGATTACATTTAATGTGTCTGACTTTCTTAATTGTTTTTCCATTTCAATTTTTTCAGTGACATCTTTAATGACAATAAAGTTCACATTCGTAAACACATGATAGATCGAACTATACTCTAAATATTTAACATTATCTGAACCTGTATAAATTTTAAATGTTCCTTTATGTTGCCCTGTCTGAAATAAAGTATTAATAATATTCTCGAGTTCTTGTTTGTTTCCGTTTGTATCTGGTAAAAGATCTTTTAAATATTTCCCCAATACTTGCTGTCTTTGAATTTTGAATAATTTGCAGGCAGATTCATTTACATCAATAATTTCTCCATTGTCATTCCAGAGTATCAGCCCTTCTAACGAACCTTCAAATACACTCCGAAATTTTTGTTCACTATCTCTTAATTCTTGCTCCATACGGTATCGTTCACTTACGTTTCGAAAAATGGTCATATGGAATCCCTCTTTCGAATGTAAACGAGACGTAAATTCAATTAATTTTTCTTGTCCATTTGGCATTTTTAAAAACAACTGATCTTTAACAGCACCAGTTTCAAATAACTCATTTAAAATCCGTTTATATGGTTCATTCTTTTGTGATATGAACTGGCTAAAATTGACACCTATTAAATCTTGGTAACCGCATTCAAAGATACGGCATGCAGCCTGATTGGCATTAATGATCTTGCCTTTCATATCCCAAAATATAATACCATCCATCGCTTCTATAAATAATTCCTTAAAAAAGTAATCATATTGTGCTGAATGGTTTTTTAGGTTTGTTTTTTCAGTTTCATCCCTGAAGACAGAAATATAATTACTAGTTTCTTCATCCCGGGTTGTTATTACACTAAAATAGGATATGCCATTTTGATGGAGGATTGGAAGTATCCCCCTTGCATTTCCGTTTTGTTCTAATAATACTTTTTGTCTACGAAGTTTATAATGTTTATCTTTAGGTACAAAATGATCTAAAGGATAACCAACTATATGTTGCTTACTTGTATTTATATATTTACAAAAAGA
>DASQIV010000384.1:0-3528 GCA_035631415.1 Pseudoneobacillus sp.
AATGTACATACTTGTTTTTTTTATAATATCATAAATTTTGAAACTTCAGATATTTTTACTAAAAACACAATAAAAAATCCTCCACCCAATAAACGAGTGGAGGATTAAAATTCTTATGCTCTTATTTCAAACAGTTGTACAACTTCAATAATGACATTTGTGGCTTTCACCATATTATCAACGGAAATAAATTCGTATTTACCGTGATAATTTTCTCCACCAGTGAAAATATTTGGAGTCGGTAGGCCCATATAAGATAGTTGAGAACCATCTGTACCACCACGGATCGGCTTGAAAATTGGTTGAATGTCTAAATTCTTCATCGCTTCCTCTACGATGTCAACAATTTCCTTAACCGGTTCGATTTTTTCTTTCATGTTATAATACTGATCCTTCATATCCAGTACTATATTTCCTTCACCATATTTTGCACGTAACTCATTTACAATGCTCTCGATTTTGGCTTTACGGGCTTCAAAGTTTTCTCTTTCAAAATCACGGATAATGTACGATAATGTTGTTTTTTCAACATCGCCTTGAATAGAACCTAAATGATAGAATCCTTCGTAACCTTCTGTATATTCTGGTGCTTCTTCTGCAGGAAGTTTACTGTTAAATTCCATCGCGATTTTCGCAGAGTTCACCATTTTACCTTTTGCAGTTCCAGGGTGGATATTCGTTCCTTTGAACGTAATTTTTGCACCTGCTGCATTAAAACTCTCATACTCTAGCTCTCCAAGCGGACCGCCGTCCATTGTGTATGCAAAATTAGCCCCAAAAGCTGCCACATCAAACTTATGAGGGCCTCTACCAATCTCTTCGTCAGGAGTAAAAGCGACTCTTATTTTTCCATGCTTAATTTCAGGATGTTGGATCAAATAATCCATTGCCGTCATGATTTCAGCTATACCAGCTTTATTGTCAGCCCCTAGAAGAGTTGTTCCATCCGTTGTGATTAAGGTATGTCCTTTGTAATTTTCCATTTGTGGAAAGTCTTTTGTTGTAAGAACAATATGTAATTCATCATTTAAAGAGATATCATTGCCGTCATAGTTTTCAATCATTTGCGGCTTGACGTTCTCGCCGATAAAATCAGTAGCGGTATCTACATGTGCCAAGAAGCCAATTGTTGGAACTTCTTTTTCCGAGTTAGAAGGAAGAGTTGCCATCACATAGCCATTTTCATCGATTGTAACTTCCGTCATACCAATTGCCTTTAATTCATCTACAAGCATTCCTGCAAGCGTTAACTGTCCTGGTGTAGAAGGGCATGTTTCACTGTCATCATTAGATTGTGTATCTACAACTACATAGGATGTTAGTCTTTTAATCAAATCTTTTTGCAATTTACCTTCATCTCCTATCCTTCATCATAATTTCATCTTATCATATTCATCGCATTTTCATGACCAAATACTTTGATTATTCTTTTTTTGAAAAAATTCGATCCACTTCCGTAAACTTTAGTTGTTTGATAAATCACCTAACAATCCATCAGCATAGTTAATGTATATGGGAGTGGTGGGTGGTCTATTTTGCTTTCTTGATATAGTAAAATCGATTAGGCCAATAGGTGGAAATTTGCAAAAATGACTTTTAAAGCGATTTCATAAATGATAGAATTTAAAAAATTATTAAAAAATAGTATCGCGAAAAAATATTATTGTAGAAAGGGAGCAACACACAATCAATAAAGGAGGAGAATTATGAAGAAATCAGCTCAAAGGACCGAACTTCACCGTGGATTAGAAGAAAGACATATTACTTTAATGTCGTTAGGAGCTGCCATTGGGGTAGGATTATTTCTGGGATCAGCTTCTGCTATTAAACTAGCAGGACCTGGTATTTTGTTAGGATATGGATTTGCAGGACTTATTATGTTTTTTATTATGAGAGCTTTAGGAGAAATGGCCATCCAAAAACCAGTAGCTGGTTCATTCAGTAAATATGCACGTGATTATTTAGGACCACTTGCTGGTTATATTACAGGCTGGAATTACTGGTTCCTGTGGGTAGTTACCTGTATGGCGGAAATTACAGCAGTTGGGATTTATATGGAGTACTGGTTCCCGGACGTTCCACGTTGGATTTGGGCATTGTCTGCTCTTGTTATTATGACAACCGTGAATTTCTTAGCAGTAAAAGCGTATGGTGAATTAGAATTTTGGTTTGCTCTTATAAAGATTGTAACGATTATTGCGATGATTGTTGTAAGCTTAGGAATGATTCTTTTTGGAATTGGAAATGGTGGAATAGCTACGGGTATTACTAACCTTTGGGAACACGGAGGAATTTTCCCGAATGGTATAAAGGGTGTGTTAATGTCCTTACAAATGGTTATGTTTGCTTACTTGGGAATTGAAATGATAGGAGTAACAGCTGGAGAGGTTAAAAACCCAGAAAAGTCATTATCAAGAGCGATTGATTCTGTCTTCTGGCGAATTTTAATCTTTTATGTAGGAGCATTGTTTGTTATCATGTCCATTTACCCTTGGAACGAAATTGGCACTAGTGGGAGCCCATTTGTGCTGACATTTGAGGAATTCGGTCTGCCAGCTGCAGCTGGCATAATTAACTTTGTAGTACTTACTGCAGCACTTTCTTCATGTAATAGTGGAATTTTTAGTACTGGTCGTATGCTATTTAACTTGGCTGATCATGGAGAGGCATCTGAAAAATTTAGTAAGCTTACGAAAAACGGTGTTCCTGGAATGGCTGTCCTTGCTTCTGCAGCAGCATTACTTGTAGGTGTTCTATTAAACTATGTTGTCCCGGCAAAGGTTTTTACATGGGTTACAAGTATTGCCACGTTCGGAGCTATATGGACATGGAGTGTCATTCTATTATCGCAAATTCGTTACCGTAAAAGTTTATCAATAGCTGAGAAAAATAATTTGAAGTATAAATTGCCGTTATTCCCTTTTACTTCTTATGTATCACTTGCTTTTTTAGCGTTAGTTATTGGTCTAATGGCATACAATCCTGATACTAGAATTGCTCTGATAATCGGTCCACTTTGGCTCGTTTTTCTGACTGCAGTATACTATGGTAAAGGATTTCATAAACGAAAACTTGAGGAAACTGTGATTAATAAGCAAGTTAGTTAATCAGGAAGCGTCAAAGGCTAAAATGTCTTTGGCGCTTTTTGTACAAGCTACTAAATAGGATTTAGTCAAACACTCTACCCAACTTGAATTTTTCATATTATCATAGCAATAAAGAATTATAGTGAAGAGAGTAGATGAGGAATATGCTTTTTGATATAGGAAGAGATAAATGAACGATAATTTAAATATAAAGTGGATAGACCATCAAGATTTTATTGAAATAGTAGTCCCAGAACCTTTTAGTTTTAAAGAATGTTTAGTGTACTTGAACCGATCCGATGCAGAGTGTCTCCATCAGGTAAAGGATGAGAGGCTTATAAAACTTGTAAAACTTGGAGATGATCAAGTTCTATTGAAAGTGTCAGAAGTGGGAAAAAATCTTCAAGTTGATTTTTTGAATATCGTTCCAACTGATTCTGGT
>DASQIV010000385.1:0-2450 GCA_035631415.1 Pseudoneobacillus sp.
ACCATCTTCGAAACAAGGTTCTGGAGGAAAAAGATCGTATTTCCATTACCATCCCTAGGGTTGAGGCAGCCGCTGAAAATCTTATCTATCAATATTGTCCTGAAGAAGAAATATCAGAAAAATGGAAGCTTGACCTCCTAAAGATAGAGCTTGAGAATATTATTTTAGATAAAGAAATTATTTTCCCGAAGGAACAATATGATCTTCAAGATATCCAAGATATTGTATCTAAAAATATTCATGAACATATTGATATACTTAAAACTTACGTTGATAACGAAGAATTGCAATTTGCATTAAAGGAAGTTATGACATTTGTTATTGACCATAATTGGATCAAACATCTTGAAAGCATGTCTCGTCTAAAAGAAGGTATTGGCATGCGTCATTATCAGCAGGAAGACCCAATGCGACTTTACCAGCAAGAAGGTCTTGAATTATTTGAGCAAATGTATGCTCAACTTTCAAAAGAAATGAGCACACAGTTAACGGCTCTTATTAAACATCTGCAATAAGAAAGGATACATGTCAATGTCAATGTTATCTTTTTTCAAAAAAAAGAAAAAGAGCGGAGAGGACAGCATAGTTTCTTCAGAGGAATTATTGCATGTAGCGGAGGGAAATCAAACCGAAGCTGAGGTCCAAACCGAATTAGCCATTCATCCAAGTATGAATATTCCGAAAGAGCAGCAATATGTATTACGATTTTTAAATAATGACCTTCCGCCTTTAAAGCCTAACCAAATATCGTTAGCTGGAATTGATTTGCATCAGGATGAAGAAGGCATTATCATATCAGCGTTTGTTCGAAATAGCTTACCGAAATCGATTAAGTTTGAAAAAACGGATTTACTGTTAATTGGACCAAATGGCGAAAGCTTGGCTCGTAAATCCTTTGACCTTTCAGAGCTTGGGGAATTACCTGCTAAAAGTAGTCGTCCATGGAACTTTACGTTTGAAAAATCAACCCTACTAGCAGAGGAAATTCCGCTAGAGGGTTGGAAGCTTGCCTTTGAACTAAAAGCTAAGCATCAGTTGGATTTAGCTGAGACATGGGAAAATAGCCTGTCTCCGGAGGACAAGGAAAAGCTAACTGGCATCGTAGAAAAATTAGAACCACCAAAATCTGGGGAAGTCAACTTCCTTGGCTTGCAGGCTAAAGTGACGGAGCAAAATGAATTACATGTCACTATGCTTATTCGAAACGGAAGCAATAAAAACATTAAGCTCGAACAGCTTCCCTTACAAGTAGAGGATGCAAGTGGTGAAACGATTGCAAAAGGTGGCTTTAAGCTTGATGATTTTGAGGTCAAAGCCAATACAAGTAAGCCCTGGACCTTTATTTTTCCACAATCGCTATTGTTAAAGGAATCGATTGATTTAAGCCGTTGGAAAGCATTCCCGATTCAAAATAACTAGAACAAAAAGCGCAAGTGCCTTGATTAGCCCCGACAAGCAAATGTTCCCTAATCCATGAAGTCCGTTTTTTGACTTCATGGATTAGGGGTTATTTGACCAAGGAAGAAGTGGTTTTTCTTCTTCCTTCGAGGGACTAGGCACTGGAGCGGGATTACTATAAACTAATTCAGAGTTCTCCGCACCTTGTTTTTTATAAACTCCTAAGCAAAAATAAAAAATCTGTGCCATTCGCACAGATTTTTTTATATTAAAATAGTATTTTTTTTGCAAAAAAATGATGAGTACCTACATAGTAGGTACCCCCCACCGGCCTGAACCCAACCATTTTTTATATATTGTATAAGGTAAACAAAACAGGAATTGTCTACCTTTTTATTTTAACACATAAACCGCTATATACAAGGGTAAAATTGGGCATTATGGGATATTTACTCAAAATAATTATAGACTAAAATCGGATATTTTCCGTGACATGAATCACTTCGAAACACGAAAAAATTCTTACTGAAAAAACGAGCTACCTAAGATGGCAGCTCGTTCAAATTTTACTTCATATATACTTTTAACTTATACGGAGAAAGCGTAGCATTTCCAAAATAATCTTTTACTTTAATTTGGTAGGTACCCTTTTTCAGGCTTACCGATAAAACTTCAGCATCCCCTTCAGGATAGAAGTCTGCGGAAGAAATCAATTTACCGTTTTGATAAAGCTCTATTTTTCCATCTATCTCAATGGACGTTTCAAGCTTAATCACACCACTAGTATTATGATCTAATTTGAAGGTATACCAATCTTCATCACCATAACCAACTCCAGAATTAAAGTTTCCTACAGATTCCCATAGGTTCGCTTTTACCTTCTTCAAGGAGATTGGTTTAGACGCAATATTGTTTACTACTTTATTACCTGCATCTTCATCCTTTTTGTTAACAGAAGCCATCGTTACTTTATAGGGCATTAAAGTAAGGGGTATCATACTTTCTGTATAACCAGAAATGGCAACAATATAATTTTTACCCTTCTCTGCTTT
>DASQIV010000386.1:0-8030 GCA_035631415.1 Pseudoneobacillus sp.
GGTTATCCGGTCTATAAGAACGATGAACTTATTGGGGAAGTAACTACTGGAACACAGTCACCAACCTTAAAGAAGAATATTGGTTTAGCCTTATTAAAACAAGAATTTACACAATTAGAAACAGAAGTGGAAGTTGAAATAAGAGGAAAACGCTTAAAAGCAATGGTGGTTCCAACTCCTTTTTATAAGAGAGAAAAAAAGTAAGCAACAATTAATATAAGAAAATTTCCAATTAGGGGAGATAAGACGATGAAACATCGCTACTTACCGATGACTGAAGAAGACCAAAAGTTAATGCTTGAAACAATCGGTGTAAACTCCGTAGATGAACTGTTTAGTGATATTCCAGAGAAGGTTCGTTTTCAAGGGGAATACAACATAAAACCTGCTAAGCCAGAAACAGCATTAATGAAAGAGTTAATGTTAATGGCTGAAAAGAATGCAGATTTGAAAAAGAATACTAGCTTCTTAGGTGCGGGAGTATATGATCACTATATGCCTGTAATTGTAGATCATGTAATCTCACGTTCAGAGTTTTACACGGCATACACTCCTTACCAGCCAGAAATTTCACAGGGTGAGCTTCAAGCGATTTTTGAATTTCAAACGATGATTTGTGAATTAACAGGTATGGATGTTGCGAATGCTTCTATGTATGATGGTGGAACTGCAATTGCAGAGGCGGCAATGTTAAGTGCAGGACATACTCGTCGGAAAAAAGTACTTATTTCTAGTGCTGTTCATCCTGAAACAAAAGAAGTAGTAAAGACTTATGCTAAAGGTCAATTTATCGAAGTGGTTGAAGTACCGCATAAAGACGGTTTAACTGATATGGATGCATTAAAGTCAATGGTTAATGATGAAATTGCAGCTGTCATTGTACAATATCCAAATTTCTTTGGAAGAATTGAATCTTTAAAAGAGCTGGAACCAATTATTCATGAACATAATTCATTATTTGTTGTGTCAAGTAATCCACTTTCATTAGGAGCTTTAACACCTCCTGGTAAATTTGGTGCTGATATTGTTGCAGGGGATGCTCAACCATTTGGAATTCCAACTTCTTTCGGAGGCCCACATTGTGGATATTTTACTGTAACAAATAAACTTATGCGTAAGGTTCCTGGTCGATTAATTGGTCAAACTGTTGATGATCAAGGTCGTCGTGGGTTCGTTTTAACCTTACAAGCGCGTGAACAACATATTCGTCGTGATAAGCTACATCTAATATTTGTTCAAACCAAGCGTTACTTGCTTTAGCAGCTTCAGTAGCTATGACAGCCCTTGGCAAAAAGGGTGTTAAAGAAATGGCTGTCGCAAATATTCAAAAATCAAATTACGCTAAAAACGTATTTAAAGATAATGGTTTCACGGTTGCTTTTGAAGGTGCGTCTTTTAATGAATTTGTCGTGAAATTAAATAAACCAATTAAACAAATCAATCAAGATCTTCTTAAAAAAGGAATAATTGGGGGCTATGACCTCGGTCGTGATTTCCCTGAATTGGAAAATCATATGTTAATCGCCGTAACAGAGCTTCGTACAAAGGAAGAAATCGATACTCTTGTAAAAGAATTGGGGGATTACCATGCATAATCAAGATCAAGCACTAATTTTTGAAATCACGAAACCTGGTCGTGTTGGATACAGTCTCCCTGAAATGGATATTCCGACGGTCGATCTTGATTCACTTTTACCAGCAGGATATATCCGTGAGGAAGAAGCGGAATTACCTGAAGTATCTGAATTAGATATCATGCGTCATTATACAGCTTTATCTAAGCGTAACCATGGGATTGATTCCGGTTTTTACCCACTTGGTTCATGTACAATGAAATACAATCCAAAAATAAACGAAAATGTGGCGCGCTTTGCTGGATTTGCGCATATCCATCCGTTACAAGATGAAAGTTCTGTCCAAGGTGCTCTTGAATTAATGTACGACCTACAAGAGCATTTAATCGAAATCACTGGTATGGATCAAGTTACACTTCAATCAGCGGCTGGTGCTCATGGTGAATGGACAGGATTAATGATGATTCGTGCTTACCATGAAGCAAATGGTGATTTAAAACGTACCAAGGTAATTGTTCCTGACTCAGCACATGGTACGAACCCAGCTTCAGCTACAGTAGCTGGTTTAGAAACTATTACAGTAAAATCGAATGAAAATGGTCTTGTTGATTTAGATGATTTAAGACGTGTAGTAGGTGAAGATACAGCTGCCTTAATGCTGACAAACCCTAACACACTTGGCTTGTTTGAAGAAAACATTTTAGAGATGGCTGAAATCGTTCACGATGCTGGTGGGAAGCTTTACTATGATGGAGCAAACCTAAATGCCGTACTATCTAAGGCACGTCCTGGTGATATGGGCTTTGACGTCGTGCATTTAAATCTTCATAAAACATTTACTGGTCCGCATGGTGGTGGAGGTCCTGGTTCAGGTCCGGTTGGAGTTAAAGCTGATTTAATTCCATTCCTTCCAAAACCACTTGTAACGAAGCGTGGGGATGAATTCGTGTTAGACTACGATCGTCCACAAGCTATTGGTCGTGTAAAACCTTACTATGGAAACTTTGGAATCAACGTACGTGCATACACATACATTCGTTCTATGGGTCCAGATGGGTTAAAAGCAGTAACTGAATATGCAGTATTAAATGCTAACTATATGATGAGAAGACTTTCAGCTTACTATGATCTTCCATTCGATAGACATTGTAAGCATGAATTTGTATTAAGTGGAAAACGTCAAAAGAAACTAGGTGTTCGTACCCTTGATATTGCAAAACGCCTGTTAGACTTTGGATACCATCCACCAACTATCTACTTCCCATTAAATGTAGAAGAGTGTATCATGATTGAGCCAACCGAAACTGAATCAAAAGAAACATTAGATGGTTTTATCGATATCATGATTCAAATTGCGAAGGAGGCTGAGGAAAATCCTGAAATCGTTCAGGAAGCTCCACACTCAACTGTTGTTGGGCGTTTAGATGAAACATTGGCGGCACGTAAACCAGTTTTAAGATATCAAAAACAATAAATTTTTTGGAAAGTAACTCGGAGATTTCTCCGGGTTACTTTTTTTATATAAGGCTTTGCTAAGGAATTATGTTGGTAAATGAATAACATCATTAAGAATAGCCTTCCAAAAAGAAAGCAAACTAAAATCGTGGGTGCCGTTAACGATAAGATCTACTCTTACATTAGGATTTAGTGTGTATTTAGAATAGTTGGCATCCTTGAAGGAAGAACTAACTCAAAATAAAGGGTGGTGTAATAATGGGTAAAAATAAGAATAACCAATTTAAAAATAATAAAAATGCTCTACCAAAAGCAGATATAGAATTTGCAGGAGAAAATGGACTTGAAAAAAAGGCATTAAAAGCGCTAAAAGGTCAAAATAAGTAAAAAGGCTGACTACCGTGCTGGTAGAGCCAATCAAATAATAAAGAAGCTAACAACGTTAGCTTCTTTGGGTAATTTAGGTAAGGGAGGGCGTTATGAACGCTTTATAGTTATCTATCACAAGTAGTTATAAGAGATTCTTGGGTCAGAATTGATAATAACTTTTCCCTCTTTTTGTTCAACTCCGATTCTAAAGGTGTTTGGATTACCTGAAATAGAAATGTCGGCATACGATTGAAAATCAAGGTGATTCTGCACTTTTATATTATATTGAATATATTTATACTTCCCAAGGTTAAAACGAACTCGTATTTTTTTGTGTTTTTCTTCACAAAACAACGCTTCATGCAGATTTTCATTGGTGAGCTCCTTACCAATTAGCAACCCCAATCGCTCTATTACATCTGCGTTATTAATCATACCTATCTTTCCTTTCCTAACCTTTTTTTTATTATCTATACAACCATTTTAAAGATATTAAAAAAGGATGCAACGCATTTATACGACTTTGTAAAAAAGACTAAATGATCAATTTAGAAAAAGTACAGGTTGTATTTTGAGATACCAAAAGATACAAAAAACTCCAATCTACACCATAAATAACAATAAATCATTAAAATAATTACTATGCTTTTTTGCAAAATAGTAATGTCTGACTGAATTTATTGCTATTTAATCGATATGATTCACGAAAGGATTAAGAAAATGAAAAAACAATTTGTGATTCTATTTAGTGCAATTTTGTTATTGCTAATGGATTATTCTCCTGTTCATGCAGCGAATAACCCGAGAAATATTTATGAGGTTAAATCTGGAGATTATCTATGGAAAATTGCAAGTACTTATGGGACTACTGCAGAAGATTTGAAACTGATCAATGGATTGCAGTCTGATTTAATATTTGTTGGTCAGAAGTTAAGGGTTCCTATCGTGTACGAAGTGACTTCTGGGGATACTTTATGGCAACTTTCACAATCGTTTAATTCTACAGTCCAGTTGATCAAAACAACAAATGGACTTACGACGGACATGATTTATATCGGGCAAAAAATCAAAATTCCTCCCAAAAGATTAAACATGCAAGGGAAATTTATCCTTTTAACTAGAGACGAATTTAAAGATTGGATTTTTAATCAAAAATTCATTAGAAAAGTTGGTAAAATTCAACAACATCACACCTATCAACCGTCGTATCAACAATTCAATGGGACAAATCATTTTACTTTGATGAAGGGTATGGAGGATTATCATGTTAATGGGATGGGCTGGAGTATGATAAGCCAACAAATAACTACATTTCCGGATGGAAAATTAGTAGTTGGCAGGCCATTTAACCTAGCTCCTGAAGGTTCATTTGGATTACAAAATAAATCTGTCATGCATGCTATTGAAGCAGATGCGTTAGCGATTGAAAATGTTGGAAACTTTGATGCAAACAAAATGACCGCTGAACAAAGGGAAACAATCATAACAGTCAATGCCTTGCTTATGTTAAAGTACGGATTAACTCCTACCGTTGATAGTATCACCTACCATCATTGGTGGGATATTAATTCAGGGGAAAGAGTGTTAGATCACAGTGAAGGGCATGCTGTTAAAACTTGTCCAGGCACAGGATTTTTCGGAGGAAACTCTACAACTGATGCAAAAAATAATTTTTATCCGTTAGTTGCCCAAAAAATGAAAGAAATTTTAGCAACTATGGAATAAACATATATCCATATAAAGAAACCGTAAAAAACAAGCTATGCCATAAAAATGGCATAGCTTGTTTTTTACGATTATTTAATTTTTACTTTACCAGACCATTTTTTAAATCCACCTTGTAGGTGAGAAAGTTCTTTGTAACCTTTACGATGTAGCAATGCTGCTGCACGGCTACTTCTTAAACCACTTTGGCAATATAAATAAACTGGTTTATCTGGACGAATTTCTCGTAAACGTGTCTTTAATTGGGTAAGAGGGATATTTCTAGCACCTAAAATATGTCCGCCTTCAAACTCGTTTGGTTCACGAACATCGATTAATTGGGCTTTTCTATATCCTTCACGGAATTGTTCTTCAGTAAGAGTAGTCACAATTCTTTTTTGATAGAACCAAGTGATCACAGAGTATGTTAGGACAGCACCTGCGATTATTAATAATGTAATAAGAGTATCCAATTCTATTGCCCCTTTCAACGAAGAATCCATTTTAATTCTTCCACTATCTAATCTACTCTTCATTATATAAGGCAAAGGTCATATTAGTAAAGAATTCGATTCCAATTTCTAATGAAAAATACTCAAAGCTTTGATTTAAGAATAAATTTTGATAGACTAAATTATCGATGAAGATATATTAGTTAAAAAGAGGGAAATATGATGAAAAAAGAAGTTTGGCGTTTTATAGATTCAGGTAATTGCTCCCCGTCTTTTAATATGGCACTAGATGAAGCTCTACTAGATTGGCATAGTGAAGGGAAAATCCCACCAACTATTCGCTTCTATGGTTGGGATCCTGCTACACTCTCAATTGGTTACTTTCAAAAAGTTGAGAAAGAGATTAATTTAGATGCAGTAAAGGAGCATGGACTTGGTTTTGTTCGTAGACCTACAGGTGGGAGAGGGGTCCTCCATGAGCATGAGCTTACTTATAGTGTAATTGTTTCTGAAGATTACCCCGATATGCCTAAAACGGTGACAGAAGCCTATCGTGTCATTTCGGAAGGGATATTACGAGGATTTCAGTTGTTAGGATTAGATGCTTACTTTGCGGTTCCAAAGACGGCAGAGGAAAAAGAGGCACTAAAAAGTCCACGATCTGCTGTTTGCTTTGATGCGCCAAGTTGGTACGAGCTTGTTGTGGAGGGACGAAAAGTAGCAGGTAGTGCACAAACGAGACAAAAAGGGGTCATCCTCCAACACGGATCAATCCTACTAGATCTAGATGAAGATAAGCTATTCAGTTTATTTAAATACCCTAGCGATCGCGTAAAAGAGAGAATGCAAAAAGCGTTTAAAGACAAAGCGGTAGCCATCAATGAAATTTCATCTCGGAAAATTGTAATTGATGAAGCAAAAGAAGCTTTTTTAAAAGGGTTTGAAGAAGGCCTAAACATTGAATTAATACCTTATACGCTTTCAGACTCAGAAATCAATGATGTTAACCAGTTAGCAAAAACGAGATATGAATCTGATGAATGGAATTTCAAACGGTAGTAGTGACTTTTTCGTCACTACTATTTTTTTTCAAAAGAAAGGCTTTGTCCTGTTACAAGCTGAGCATGTATTTCTCGGTGGAAAAATTTTCATTAGTACTTTTGTACTACTTGTAAAAAGAGCAAGGTTTGAAATTTGTTGAATTTAGTCTAAAAAGGTTGTTTTTACATCTAAAACTCTTAAAATCTCCTAATTCTATTATTTCTTAGGTTTGACAAAATATATTTTTTGGTAATTAAACACAATATATAGTGGTCTAAAAAATAATTTGTATACTATATATTGATTTAGTGTATTTAGTTATGATATTTTAAAACAAGCAACTAGATTTCAGATAAAAAGATAATAGGTTACTAGAAATCATAAATCTAGTAGGATTTTTGAAGGAGATGTGATTATGTCTGTTGTGCTAAAACCAAAAATGGATATTAACTTTGAAAGATTAAACGAGGATATTCGCTTATTTCCGCAAGTACATCCTGTTACCCCTGATATGAAAATTGCTCACAAAGGTGTTTCCCGTTTAGTTATGTTAGATCGCTATACGTTTAAAGACACTGAAAAGATAACATTAACAAACGGCGACTTCGTTGTACTCACCATAAAAGAGGACCCGAAATTTCCAGCACGCGGTCTCGGATTCATACTAGATATTGATTGGGAAAAGAAAACGGCACAAGTATTAGTAGATGAAGAATTCAGAGGTGTATTAGATGACCCTAAGGAAGCAGGAACAGGAGTAATTGTTCGTTCGTTAGATGTCATTGAAAAACCGTTAGAAGTTTTTTATGAGCAAGTTGCAAAGCGTAATGCAACTGGCTTAGCTTCAGTCGAAGAGACGGAAGAGAAGAGACAAGAATGGTTTGAAAAGTTTTATCATGAATTGGTAAATATGAATTTTATACCGGCAGGACGCGTACTTTACGGTGCGGGAGCTGGAACAGATGTAACATACTTCAACTGCTATGTTATGCCTTTTGTACCAGATTCCAGAGAAGGTATTTCGGAACACCGTAAGCAAGTGATGGAGATCATGAGTCGTGGCGGTGGTGTTGGAACAAATGGTTCAACTCTAAGACCGCGAAACACACTTGCCAAAGGTGTAAACGGAAAATCATCTGGATCTGTATCGTGGTTAGATGATATTGCAAAGTTGACACATCTTGTGGAGCAAGGTGGATCCAGACGTGGAGCACAAATGATTATGTTGGCGGATTAAAGATGACATATTGCTAAGTTTTATTATATAATCTCATTAGGAACAAACGTTCGGTAAAAGGGTGATCCTAATGGAATTAAATAAGGAGTTTCTTTATCAAAAATATGTTTTAGAAAATCAAACCATAATGGATATAGCAAATGAATTGAAGATATCAAAAGATACTCTTAAAGGAAAACTTAGAAAATTTGGTATCAG
>DASQIV010000387.1:0-2577 GCA_035631415.1 Pseudoneobacillus sp.
GATTTCCTTGGTTTCTTCCCCTCATAGGCCCGAATCCACCGCCACGATTCCCTGGATTCCCTCCCATCATAGACCCGAATCCACCCATTTGTGGGGGCGTTTGGTTAAATCCAGCAAAAGGCATTCCGCCTTGATGTCCAGGTGGCATCCTTCTTGGTCCAAATCCAGGTTGCATTGGATGATTTTGTCTAAATGGCATAATATTGGTTCCTCCTTTCAAAATAAAAGTCCTTGATTAATAAAAAATAGAAAAAAGCTACTTCTAAATAAAGTATGCAATGATCTTTGTTTTGGTTTAGGCAAAAATAAACAGTGTAAAAATCGTAGATAATAGTAAAAACAATGAGATTGGTGGAGATTTCAAGCAATCTCGATTATAATGACAGGATGGGACAAAAATATGGATAATCTAGGAGTTAATAAAAATGACTGAGTCAAAATTTAGAACTTATAATCTTAAAGGTTTTTTAATAAATGCAGTGGAAGAGTTGGGTTTCATCGAACCTACTGAAATTCAAGAAAAAATGGTTCCCATTGTATTAAAAGGAGAAAGTGCTATTGGTCAATCCCAAACAGGTACTGGAAAAACTCTTGCCTATACATTGCCGATTTTACAGAAGATTGATCCTAGCAAAAAAGAAGTACAAGCTGTCATTACAGCACCTACAAGGGAATTAGCTAATCAAATATATCATCAAATATTAAAATTAACCGAACATGCTGACCAAGAGGAAGCGATTGTTACTCGCTGCTTTATTGGCGGAACGGATAAGGCTCGATCAATCGAGAAACTAAAGATACAGCCACATATTGTTGTAGGGACGCCATCTAGAATAAATGACTTAGTTCAAGAACAAGCCTTATTTGTTCATACCGCAAAGATGCTTGTGGTGGATGAAGCTGATTTAATGTTAGATATGGGCTTTATTGTAGATGTGGATAAAGTAGCTGGTAAAATGCCTGAAAGACTAGAAATGTATGTGTTTTCAGCAACCATTCCAGAAAAGCTTAAGCCATTCTTAAAAAAGTACATGGAAAATCCGAAGTACGTTCATATTGAACCGAAACAAGTTTCAGCCTCTAATCTAACTCATGTATTGTTACCATCAAGACACAGAAATAAAGTGGTATTAACATTTGAAGCATTAAATCTCTTTAATCCGTATTTAGCTATTGTTTTTACAAATACAAAAAAGAAAGCCGACGAAGTAGCAGATGCTCTTCTAGTTAAAGGCTTGAAGGTTGGAAGGATTCATGGTGATCTAAGCCCAAGAGACCGAAAGAAAATGATGAAACAAATCCAAAGCCTAGAATTTCAATATATTGTTGCAACAGACCTAGCAGCCCGTGGGATAGATATTGAAGGTGTTAGTCATATTATCAATTTTGAATTACCGACAGATCTAGACTTTTATATCCACCGTGTTGGAAGAACAGCTCGTGCTGGTTCATCTGGAACAGCTTTAACTATTTATGAACCTTCTGATGAGGATGCACTAAATCGACTTGAGAAAATGGGTATCGAATTTAAACATGTTGACATCCAAAAAGGTGACTGGATTGATTTAGAGGATCGAAATAGACGGAAAAAACGTGAAAAACAAGTTGATAAAATAGATGAAAAAGCTCGAAGTTTGGTGAAAAAACCGACAAAGGTAAAGCCAGGTTACAAAAAGAAGATGCAAACTGAAGTAGATAAAATCAAGAAGAGAGAACGAAGAATACAAAAAAAGAAATAATTAAATTGCTCTAAAAATGGCGAATGAAATGTTAAAAAAATGCTGATAGAGCAATCGTAGAGGAGAGAGAGTTAAATGTTAAAAATAGGTTCTCATGTCTCGATGAGTGGTAAAAAAATGCTCTTAGCTGCAAGCGAAGAGGCTGTCTCATACGGAGCTAATACGTTCATGGTCTATACAGGGGCACCACAAAACACGCGTCGTAAAAAAATAGAGGATTTAAATATTGAAGAGGGTCGAAAACATATGGAGCTGAACGGAATAGAGGAAATCATTGTTCACGCTCCCTATATCATTAATATTGGGAACACCAGTAATCCATCGACCTTTGAACTTGGAGTAAATTTTTTGCGCTCTGAAATCGATCGAACAGAAGCTATTGGGGCTAGACAAATCGTTCTTCATCCAGGTGCTCATGTAGGGGCAGGTACTGAAGAAGGGATAAAAAAGATTGTAGAGGGAATCAATGAAGTCCTTACAAGGGATGATAAAGTACAAATTGCACTTGAAACAATGGCCGGTAAGGGTTCTGAATGTGGGAAGTCATTTGAAGAATTAGCCATGATCATTGATGGTGTGGTTTATAATGATAAAATCTCAATTTGTTTTGACACTTGTCATACACATGATGCGGGATATGATATTGTAGAGGATTTTGATGGAGTATTAAATGATTTTGACAAAATCATCGGTATTGATCGATTAAAAGTACTTCACATTAATGATAGTAAGAATGCTCGTGGTATGAGAAAGGACCGACATGAGAATATTGGCTTTGGTCATATTGGTTTCAAGGCGTTGAATTATATCGTTCATCATCCTCAATTATTATCTGTTC
>DASQIV010000388.1:0-2677 GCA_035631415.1 Pseudoneobacillus sp.
ACAGCTAATTCTGCCTTTTCCCTAATCAGCTCTTGGGCTCTTACTGGATGAATTAATTCAGCAGCAAATCGATCAATTCCACGTTTTACTACAGCTGCTTCCACCTCTGGCAAGGTTTCCTTCACTTCTCTTACATACGCATCATCACCCGATATGAAAATGGCTGGAACATCAAAATGGCCAGCAACCATTGCGTTCATTTCTGTTTCCCCGACTACTTTTCCGTTAATTTTCATTTCATTGACACATATTCCAGCGAGTGTATGACTAATGATTGTACGCTCAGAGCCATTTTCACGACCATGGTGACCAACAAACATTATGGCATCAAAGCTGTCATCTAATCCTTCAAGTTGACACATGACTCGATTGCTACCTTGGACTAGAGACGATCTTGAGTCTAGGTCCTCTATGAAAATATTAGACATGTTTCCATGCCCATCAGCTACAACTACTTCTGAAGCTCCACCATTAAATGCGCCTTCGATGGCTGCGTTAACGTCCTGTGTCATTAATTTCCGAAAACGTTGATATTCACATGGAGTTTTTAATTGCTGATTGGTAGAGACACCGGAAATACCTTCGATATCGGCAGAAATAAAAATTTTCATATACAAACCAACTTTCTTTTATGTATTTTCTAAAAATTGTATTAATTTAAATAATAGATTGATAGTGGAATAGTATCAAGTGGAAAGACTTACTTATTATAGGAAAATAATCAATGTTTCTTAATTTTCTAAAAAACATATTGCAAATGGTGTTATTTTACTTATATAATTTAGTACATAAAAGCATAAAAGCTTAAAAGCGTTTAAGTGAAAAAGAAAAAATCAGGGGGATTTAAGTAATGAAAAAGCGGCTAAAAGGTCTAACTATTTTGAGTATTTTAGGTTCATTAATATTGAGTGGTTGTGGTACAGATAAAAGTGTGTCAGGTGATAATACTTCTAAAAAAGAAAATGTAGTGACAATTGGTGTTACTCAGATTGTCGAGCATCCATCACTCGATGCAGCCTTTGATGGATTTAAAAAGGCATTAGAAGATCAAGGGGTAGATGCGAAATATGATGTTCAAATTGCACAAGGCGATCAAAATAACAATCAGACAATCGCCAATAATTTTGTGGGTGATGGAGTAGATTTAATCTTTGCAAATTCCACACCAAGTGCGTTAGGTTCCTTAAATGCGACTAAAGATATTCCAATAGTGTTTACATCTGTTACAGATGCTGTAGGTGCGGGTCTTGTAGAATCGATGGAAAACCCTGGCGGAAATGTAACTGGAACTACAGATACTCATCCAGATGCCATTCCGAATGTCGTGAAATTTATTCAGGATTATTTACCAGGTAGTACAGTAGGGGTTGTTTATAATTCTGGGGAACAAAACTCAATTGCACAAATAGAGTTGGTAAAAGAAGAATTAGAAAAAGCTAATTTGAAGCTAGAGGAAGCTACGGTATCTTCATCGTCCGAAGTAAAACAAGCTGCTGAATCCCTAGTTGGTAAAGCAGATGTTTTCTATATCATAACCGACAATACTGTCGTTTCAGCTTTGGAATCTGTCATTCAAGTTGCCAATGATAACGACGTCCCTTTATTTGT
The DNA here is from genome assembly GCA_035631415.1 of Pseudoneobacillus sp. Lineage (GTDB taxonomy): Bacteria > Bacillota > Bacilli > Bacillales > Cytobacillaceae > Pseudoneobacillus. The sequence goes on from DASQIV010000388.1 coordinate 1,609, forward strand.
TGGAGAACTTGATTCTGTTAAGCGCGGTGGTTTCGCTGCTTATGGATTTGATTACTTTGATATCGGTTATGAAGCAGGTGAAATGGCAGCCCAAATACTGAAAGATGGCAAAAAACCATCCGAATTACCGGTGCAATATCCACAAAAGCTGAAACTACAAATTAACAAAAAAGCAGCGGCAGAAATGAATATTGACTGGAATGACAAATGGAACGAAATCGCAGAAGTCATCGAATAAAATTAACACCCTAACGCGTTACCAAACTGGGGGTCAGACCCCCGGTAAGGCAACGCGGTGAAGCGTCGGGGGTCTGACCCCCAGTGCTTTGCAGTGGTGAAGTGCAAGAGGAAGGATGGTTGAATTATGCCGACAGCAATTTTTGGTGCATTTGAGTCAGGGATCATTTATGCAATTATGGCTTTAGGAGTTTATTTGTCTTTTAGAATTTTAGACTTCCCCGATTTAACGGTCGATGGGAGCTTTGTTACGGGAGCCTCTGTATCAGCGATATTAATCGTTCAAGGCGTTAATCCGTTAGTGGCCACATTAGCTGCTTTAATGGCCGGTTTCTTAGCAGGAGCTCTAACCGGATTATTACACACAAAAGGGAAAATTAACCCTCTATTATCGGGTATTCTCATGATGATTGCGCTTTATTCGATCAATCTCCGTATCATGGGGAAATCCAATATTCCACTTCTTTCCGAAGAAACCCTTTTCTCGAAAGTGTCAGAAGGCTGGAAATCCATCGGTATCGATCAAGGTATACAAACAGTTCTATCAAGTATGGGTCTAACTAATTTTATCCCAAAAACATGGGCTATTGTGATTATGATGAGTTTGCTAGTATTACTACTAAAATTAGGGATAGATTGGTTTTTAAAGACAGAAATCGGCTTAAGTATTAGGGCAACAGGTGACAATGAAACAATGATTAGGAGTTTCGCTGCTAATACCGATTTATTAAAAATAATCGGGCTGGGATTGTCTAATGCTTTAGTTGCTTTTTCAGGTGCTTTGATTGCTCAATACAATGGGTTTAGTGATGTTGGAATGGGAATTGGTATG
>DASQIV010000389.1:0-6096 GCA_035631415.1 Pseudoneobacillus sp.
GACTACTATCTTCGTTCAGCTTTTTATATGATTCCTCTGACTATCTTTCTACAGAAACTAAAAATGGTAGATACTAAAAAGGATTATTTGAATTTGGCAACAATTGATTTGATTAAATGGTCCATTGTAAAGAGATTACCCTATTAACCTCCGATTCGACCTACTACACTAAAAAAGCCCTATCATGAGACAGGGCTTAATTTCCTTCATTGTATAAATGACAAGCTGTATAGTGACCTTTTTTTACTTCACGCCATTCAGGCACAGTTGAGGCGCAAATATCAGTTGCAAACTGACATCTGGTACGGAATACACATCCACTTGGAGGGTCAATTGGGCTTGGGACCTCTCCTTCTAGTACAATACTTTCACGTTTGACGAAAGGATCTGGAATCGGTACGGCCGATAAAAGTGCTTTTGTATAAGGATGTAATGGATCATGATATAAAGAGTCACTATCGGTCAATTCGACCATATTTCCTAAATACATCACTAAGATACGATCTGAAATGTATTTAACCATTGATAAATCATGAGCGATAAAAAGATAGGTAAGATTCATCTTATCTTGAAGTTCCTTCAATAAGTTGACAACCTGCGCTTGAATTGATACATCCAGTGCCGAGATGGGCTCATCGCAGACGATAAATTTTGGGTTCAAGGCTAGAGCACGGGCAATACCGATTCTTTGACGCTGTCCTCCGCTGAACTCATGGGGAAAACGGCTGATATGTTCAGCTTTAAGTCCAACTAATTCAAGTAACTCAATGATACGCTGGCGGCGCTCTTTACCTTTCACAATTTTGTGTAAGTCTAGAGGTTCACCGATTAGATCCTCAACTGTCATTCTAGGGTTTAAGGAAGAATACGGATCCTGGAAAATAATTTGCATATTTTTCTTTAATTTATTTAGCTCACGGCCCTTAACTTTGAAGACATCTTCTCCGTTAAACTTCACTTCACCTGAGGTTGGTTCGTGTAGACGAATAATCGTTTTTCCTGCTGTTGATTTTCCGCAGCCACTCTCACCAACAAGGCCAATTGTTTCTCCCGGATAAATATCAAGGTTGATATCATTCACAGCTTTAAGCTGCTTTCCGCCTACATTATAGAATTTTTTTAAATTCTTGATCTGTAGAAGGGGTTCATCGATTTGTTTCGTTTGGACAGTCATTACTTAACCTCCTTTCCCTTAGCTGCTGCTGCCTGCGCATTTGGATGATGTAGCCAACAAGCAGATTGTTGTGAACCACGAATATTTTCTAGGACCGGATGAAAGTCTTTACAAACCTTCATGGCATGTTCACATCTTGGAAAGAAGGAACAACCTTTAGGTGGGTCTAATAAGTCCGGAGGACTGCCAACGATCGAATATAATCTTTCTCTTCTGTCCATATCTAACCGAGGAATGGATTTCATTAGACCTTTTGTATATGGATGTGTGGGATTACTGAATATTTCTTCGACCGTTCCCGTTTCCACTACTTCTCCTGCGTACATAACAATAACTTTATCGCAGACTTCTGCAACAACCCCTAAATCATGTGTGATTAGGATAATAGAAGTGTCGGTTTCTTTTTGTAGACGTTTCATTAAGTTAAGAATTTGAGCCTGTATCGTTACATCGAGCGCTGTTGTCGGTTCATCCGCAATTATCAGTTCAGGATCACAGGCTAGGGCCATGGCGATCATCACCCTTTGTCTCATCCCACCCGAAAATTCATGAGGGTAATGTTTCAGACGACTTTTTGCCTGAGGGATGCCCACTTTTTCTAGTAAAATAATAGCGTGCTGTTGAGCAACGGCTCGTGAAAGTTTTTTATGTTTGACTAATCCTTCTATTAATTGGTCACCTATTCTACTTGTCGGGTTTAAAGATGACATAGGATCCTGAAAAATCATACTAATTTTATTACCACGGATTTGTTTCATTTCCGACTCTTTTACCTGTAGAAGATCTTGACCATGAAATAATATTTTCCCAGATTTATATTCTGTTGGAGGTGTAGAAAGAAGTCTCATAATACTTTTGGCTGTAACACTTTTCCCACATCCTGACTCTCCTACAATTGCAACAGCTTCCCCTTTATTTACGGTGAAATTAACGCCTCTAACGGCTTTTACCTCTCCACCATAAGTATTAAAGCTTACATGTAAATTCTCTACCTGTAACAGATTCTTTTCCATTTGTCTCACCTCACATCATTTTATTTTCTTAGTTTCGGATCAAGGGCGTCTCTTAATCCATCACCAAGTACATTAAAGGCTAACATTGTGAGCGAGATTAATAGAGCTGGTATTGCCAATTGATAGAAGTTTCCTACTAAAATACTGCCTACTGCATCACTTGCCATCGTCCCCCAGCTAGCCTGTGGTGCTGGAATCCCTAAACCAAGGAAGCTTAAAGTGGCTTCTGCAAAGATGGCAGTTGGCACTGTTAGCGTAAGGTTCACCAATATTGGACCCATTGTATTGGGTACCATGTGTTTACGAAGTTTCCAACTTGTGGGTGCCCCCATTGCATTGGCAGCATGTACATAATCAAGCTCTTTTAATTGTAAAACTTGACCTCGTATAAGTCGGGCCATCGGAATCCATCCTGTTATGGTCATCGCGACAATAATTGGCCAAATTCCTCTTTCTAAGACAATCATCATTAAAATAACCATTAATAAATAGGGAATGGAGAATAAAACTTCTGCTATACGCATCATGATGTTATCAACTCTTCCTCCCTTGATTGCCGATACCCCACCATAAATGATTCCAAGTACAAAATCAATAACGGCTGCCATCAAACCAATGAATAAAGAAATTCTTGCCCCATACCAAGCACGAGTAAAGATATCACGACCAGATGTATCGGTCCCAAACCAATGTTCTCCGTTTGGTCTTAAATTTTTCTTACTAAAATCTTGCTCATAATAGGTATATCCGCTTAAATAAGGACCAATGATAGCCATTACCACTAGTATGATAATGACAACAAGGCCAAACATTGCTAATTTATTTTCTTTTAAGCGTCTCCAAGTTTCTCTCCAATAGGAAACACTTGGTTTAGCAATTTTTTCCGAGTCTTTATAATTATCCGTTACAGGGGTAAACAAATCTTCGGATAAATGTAATTCTTTTGCCATTATTTACTCTCCCCCGTTAATTTAATTCTTGGATCAATCCATGTGTAAGCGATATCAACAATTAGGATAAGGAAAATTAAGATAATGCTATAAAAGATGGTCGAACCTAATATAACAGGGTAATCACGATTAAAGATCCCCTTAACAAACATTTCCCCGATTCCCGGAACACCAAAAATGCTTTCGACGATAAAACTTCCAGTTACGAGGTTCGCAGCAATGATTCCGAGAACAGTAACTACTGGTAAAATGGCATTTCTTAAACCGTATTTTAATAGAATGAATCCTCTATTTAATCCTTTCGATTTAGCAGTAACCATATAATCTTGGTTCAACACTTCCAACATGCTAGAACGCATAAGACGAGCAATGTAAGCCATCGGTAACATCGCTAAAGAAATCGTTGGGAGAATGGTGTGTTTCATGGATTGCCATGTGGCTACCGGAAGGAGTCGCCATTCAACCGCCAAATAGTTAATTAGTACATAGGCAAGGATAAAGCTCGGAACAGAAATACCAATAATCGCCAGTACCATAGCAAGATAGTCTGGCCATTTATTCCGGTTAAACGCAGCAATAACGCCTAAAATAATTCCAAATACAACGGCCACCAGTAAGGCTTGCAGACCAAGTTGCATCGATACAGGAAATCCTTTTTCAAGATAGTCATTGACAGTTAACGTTTGAGACTTAAGTGAAGGACCGAAATCAAATTGAGCAATTTGTTTAAGGTAGAGTCCATATTGAACAATTTTCGGTTCATCTAAATTATAAAAAGATCTAAGATTTTGATAGACTGCTTCAGGCATCGTCCCTTCACGTGCAAAGGGATCGCCCGGTACAGAGTGCATAATAATAAATGTGATGGTAACAATAGCCCAGATAGTGACTAACGACCATAAAATACGTTTTACGATAAAACTAAGCATGAAACCCCCCTCTTTCAAACAAAATGTGAGAGTTGACCTTGCATTCCCCCACTTAAAAGATCGGGTATGCACAAAATGTGCATACCCCGACCAGAAATACTTTAGTTTTCGATGTCAGCATATTTAAATGATGGCTGACGATTAATTAACGTAAAGATTCCAGTTACATTTTCTTTATAAACATGCGGTCGAGTATAGTAGTAAATCGGCACAATAGGCATATCATTCATTAGAATTTCTTCTGCCTTATGCATTGCATCCATACGTACTTCTGGATCCATTTCTGTTTTTGCAATTTTTACCAATTTATCATACTCAGGGTTGCTATAGTTAACGTCATTATATGGTCCATCTGTTAACCAAAGATCTAAGTATGTCATTGGGTCAACATAGTCCCCTACCCAACCAGCACGGCTAATCATGAAATCACCTGATTTTTCACGGTCTAGTTTTACTTGGAATTCAACGTTTTCTAATTTTAGGTTTTCAACACCTAAATTTTTACGCCACATCTCTTGGATAGCCTCTGCGATCACCTTATGAACTTCACTAGTATTATAAAGTAAGGTAATTTCCGGAAGTTTCTTCAAACCTTCTTCTGCTAATCCTTCAGCAAGTAATTTCTTTGCTTCTTCGACATTCTCTTCGAATAATGCACCTGCATTTTCTCTAAAATCACCTGTTATATCAGGCATACCTGGAGGAATGACACCGTATGCAGGCATCTGTCCACCTTGTGACACATGTTCTGTAATGGTTTTACGGTCGATCGCCATTGCAAATGCTTTACGCACTTTTGGATTGTTAAAAGGCTTAACCTCTGAATTTAAGTTATAATAATAAGTTGATAATTCAGCTGCATTGTGGAAATCTGCACGTTGTTCTTCAATCAGCTTTCCAGTTACTTCCGCTGGAAGATCATCTAATAAATCAATTTCTCCAGTTTCATACATTTGCCATGCTGTGTTTTGGTCTTCTAGAATGTATAAAAGGACCTCATCCAGCTTAATAGCAGATGCATCATAGTATTTTTCATTTTTTGAAAGTGTAATAGATTCTTTATGTTTCCATTCCGTTAATTTATATGGACCATTCGAAACAAATGAGTCCGCTTCTTTAAACCAATCTGGGTTGCTTTCAGCTACCTTTTGATTGATAGGATATAAGGTACGGAAAGAAGTTAAGTCAAGGAAATAAGGAGTCGCTTGTAACAATTTTACTTCAAGCGTCTTATCATCCAATGCCTTTACTCCCACTTTATCTCTTGCTGGAGCAAGTTGATCTTCAGGAATTACCGGCTTTGCTGGAGGTTCGGTACCTGCTTCCTCTGCTTTCGCTACTTCTTCATTGTATTTCTTTAATACGTCTGCCCCAATATTGTTGTAATCTTGTGCACCTACTAAATAATATAATTGGTAGGCATATGGAGAAGCCGTGTTTGGATCTAAAGCATATTTCCAAGCGTATTCAAAATCATGTGCTGTTAATGGGTCCCCGTTTGACCAAGTCATTCCTTCCTTTAAATGAAATGTCCATGTTAAGCCATCTTCGCTTGGTTTCCACATTTCTGCCATACCAGGCACAAGGGTCCCATCTGGAGCTTTTGTTGTTAAGCCTTCAAATACATGATCAACAATCCAAGAATCATGTGTTCCTTCTGCTAAACCTGGATGTAGAGCACCTGGCTCTGAATGATTATTTGCACGAAGTACCTTCTTTTTTGCTGATTCTTCGGCAGATGAATCACTATTATTTTTATCTTCTTTAGATTGATTAGTAGTCGTTGTACAGCCAGTCAAAACAAGCATCAATACTAAAAGAGCTGTCACGACAATATTTAGTTTTCTTTTCATCATAGTCCCCCTGTGTTTTTTTAAAATGTTCTGAATATTACCTTCAAAAAATATCCCTACTAATCTATCGCCTTTCAAAAATTAAGAAAAGCAATAAGTTCTTTTTATCCCCCTCCTTATCTAACCGTTAATTTAATTTCTATTAACGTCATAAAAACCGTACGGTCAGTTTTATTT
>DASQIV010000390.1:0-3142 GCA_035631415.1 Pseudoneobacillus sp.
GATGTAAGTAACGACGAATCTCAACCATTTCTCCGTAATACTTTTCTAAATTTTCGAACAAATTTTTGTACACATGACCACTCTCCTCGATTATAATTATTTAAGATTATAGCACTAAATGGATATACTAGCTTAATATAAGCTAATATTCTTGTGAAAAATTTTTTGGAGGAAAACAATGAATAAAAAATACGAAAAACATTTTATGATTTATAGCCTTTTGGCTGGGTTAATTGGTCTTTATCTGCTTTATTCAGTCACTCATAGTGATTCACTTTGGATTGATCGAACCGTTTCAGCTTTTTTTATAACTTCGAATAGCACGATTTTGACAATATTTGATTATATTACTCAACTTGGCTATAAGATAGGAATTGGAACAGTAACTCTTCTCACTATTATATGGTTATGGATAAAGAAAAAAGATTATGCTGGTATGGCATCAATAGCATTAGCAGTCGGTTTAGGTAATGAAGTTAATAAACTTCTGAAAAATTGGATTGGAAGAGAAAGACCCTCATTAGAACATATAGGCAAAGAAGCATCATTAAGTTTTCCAAGTGGACATGCGATGGTAGGAATCATTTTGTATATGATGCTTGCCTACTTTCTTGTCAAATATATTCCTTCAGTTGTGGGTAAGTGGGTTGCTGCAATAGGCTGTATATTAATCATTCTATTATTAGGTATTAGTAGGCTTGTTCTAAATGTTCATTACCCTTCTGATATATTTGCTGGATATGCTTTTGGATTTATATGGGCATTTTTGTGGATATTAATTTATGAACAACTGAAAAATTGGTCAGTGAAAAGGGGCTAAGCCATAATGGCGGGCCCCTTTTCCTTCTTCATTTACATTAAGAACATAGCCATTATTGTAGTGGCAATTAATCCAATAGCAACAGGTAATAAATTTCTTCGAGCTAGTTCAAAAACATCAACGTTACAAATGGCTGCAACCGGGATGATTGCCCAAGGTACTAGAGTACCACCACCGACCCAAATGGCAGAGATTTGACCTAAGGCAGTTAAAGTAGCAGCACCTCCACCAAGTGCATGTGAAAATAGATTTGCTACTGATCCTGCTAAAGAAATACCAGAGAAACCTGATCCATCTAGACCTGTGATGGCTCCCACAGCAGTTAAAGTAATAGCACCTACTTCTTGACTAAGAGGTACGACATGAGCTAAGGCAACCCCTAAATCATTTACAATACCTTGGGAGGTTTCAGGTAAATAGTCACCAATAATTTTTCCAAAGCCAGAATCTCCTAAATAGAAGAAGGCTGCAATCGGAATAACTGGACCAAAGACTTTAAATCCAAATTGAAAACCATCTATTAAATAACTTGTTGTTTTTTCAAGACCCTTATTTTTATGGGTAACTAAAGTAATTAAAATTAGTATAAAAATCGATGTACCTCCGATAAGTGCAGTAGCATCGCCGCCTTGGAGCTTTAGGATAAACATGGCTGCCACATCAAGAGCAAATAATACTGGAATTAATAATGCAAAGAAACGCTTTTGATTCAAGCTTAATAGAGCAGAATCTTCTCCTTGAGTTCCTAAAATTGCGTTATTTTCCAAAGCCTCTACCTTTAAAATACCTTTTTTCATATCTCGTCTAAGGAAGAAAAAGGCAGTAATCGTTGTAACAATTCCCATTGTAATAACTAAGGGGATACTCGCTTGTATAACCTCATTCACTGGTAAACCAGCCGCATCTGCAGTGAGTTTAGGAGCTGCTTGGATGATATAATCTCCAGATAATGCAATTCCGTGTCCGAATAAGTTCATGGCAACTGCTACACCTAAAGCAGGAAGGCCAACTCTTAATGCTACTGGTAATAAAACAGCACCTAACAAAGCAACAGCTGGTGATGGCCAAAAAAACCAAGAAATAATCATCATGAGTATCCCAATTGTCCAGTAGGCCATGGTAGAATTTCGAATCAACTTGGAAAAAGGAGAAATCATAACATCGTTAATTCCAGTTGTAGTCAATGTTTTACTCATTGCCACAATAATAGAAATCACGAGAATAGTAGATAAAAGCTCAGTTATAGCATATATAAAACTATTAAAAATACTACTTACCGAGTGACTAATCGACCCATTTGCAGTGATAGCAATGATAAATATTCCTATGATACAGATAAGAGATGTATCCCTTCTCATTATCATGAAACCAATAATGAGGGCAATGAAAAGGACATATATCCAGTGCAGAGCAATTAATTCAACCCCCATAAAAATCCTCCTTAAGTCCGAGTGAATTTGGGCATTCGCCCTTAACGGATGTAATACACAATATGAGGATTTAGAAAATTGGTGAGAAGAATTAATATGAAAATCCGTCTGTAGACGGAGTGAAAAGCATCCTACAGAATGTCCTTTATTATGAGAGAAAAGTTATAAAATAAAGATAATGAAAAAGGTTATTTCTATAATAATAAAGAATTTTAATGTTAGAGGAGGGGGATTACGATGCGTCAATCGTTGAATCAAATCATCTTTGCAGCCATACTTTTATTTGTCGGTATCTTCCTACTATTGTTGAATGTAGGAGTCATTTCCTTGGAAATAAAAGCACTAATTGTCGAAATGTATCCGTTTGTTATGTTTCTTTTTAGTATTTACTTATTATTAAAAGCATTCAATAGATTTAAAAAGTCTAGTTTATTTTGGGGAATATTCTTTTTGGCTTTTTCACTTATGCTATGTTTAGACAGATTTCAGATGGTAAGTTTTGATTTTGGTGATTTTTGGAAGTTGTGGCCAGTTATCATTATTTACTTTGGATTAGTGCTGTTAATCAGAAGTGATAAAGTAAAAGTGTTTTTTCATTCAGATGGTCCATTTGTTAGTAATAAAGATGAGATCTCAGAAAGGCCAAGTAATAAAAAACATTCACTAGTTAGTGGGAAGAAGATTAGAAGCTTTTCTATTGGAGATGTGGAATTCAAGAAATCGAATTGGTCATTAGAGCCTATGAATCTATATAACACGATCGGAGATTACTTTATCGATTTTAGTAAAGCCTATATTCCTGAAAAGGAAACTCCAATCATCGTGCAAGGCTGGATTGGTGATGTGAAGATGATTGTTCCAGATGATGTGGCGGTACATGTACAGGCAAAAG
>DASQIV010000391.1:0-3193 GCA_035631415.1 Pseudoneobacillus sp.
TACTCAATTTCCAATGATGGTGTAGGAATAATGATTAGTCAAGACCTTGGCACCACATGGAATAAAGTAGGACTCGATTTAGGAGAAGACGCTGCATCTGTGATTTCAGTTAATCCTAAAAATGAAGAACATATCGCCTTGAAAACTTTTGAGTCTTCTATGCACGTATCGGAAGATGGAGGTCAAACGTGGGAACAAATTATTACAACTGGATCATTAAAGTAAAGAGATTAGGAATCTTGGTATAGTGAAAACATTATAAACTGCTCAGTAATTGGTTACTCTCTCCACATTTTCTGCACACTTACAAGATATACTATCGTTATGAAAAAACAAGGAGGAAAAGTAATGAAGGGAAAAAAATTAGTGATGGGGTTAGTTTCTGTTGTCACAGCCATTATGTTATCTGCATGTGCTGCTGATGATGAAAAATCCAGTCCAAACGAGGGAACTACTCATGAACAAAGCATGGACCATTCAAATATGAATCATTCTGGATCTGCGGAAGTGCCAGAAGGATTGAAAGTCGCAGAAAATCCAACTTTTCCTGTTGGAAGTAAAGCCATAATAAAAGAAGGTCACATGAATGGGATGAAGGGCGCTGAAGCAACAATTGTAGGAGCTTATAATACGGTTGCGTATACCGTTTCCTATACACCGATAAATGGTGGAGAAAAAGTGGAAAACCATAAATGGGTAATTCATGAGGAAATCTCTGACGCTGGCCAAGCGCCATTGGAACCTGGAGCGGAAGTATCTATTGAGGCAGAGCATATGGAAGGAATGGATGGTGCTACTGCGGAAATAGATTCTGCCGAAGAAACAACTGTTTATATGATTAATTTTACTCCAACAGATGGTGGAGAAGAAGTGACGAATCATAAATGGGTGACAGAAAGCGAATTATCTTTGGCTAAATAGGGTTTTCTGGGATGTATTAAGTAACATAAAAAAGAGTGATTAATATTTTGGAAAAAGCGGTAAGCCGTAACCTCTATTTGGTTACGGCTTTTAATTATGGAAAAGGGATAAATGAATAAATACAAAACATGCTGATTGATATTTAGTAACATAACCCATTCGTCCTGTAACACTAACAGTAGTAACTTTTTACAAATGTATGAACAATTATATCTTTTAGGCAACATGCCATATTAAAGCCAACAAAAATGCATGAAAACTGCAAAAATACCCATTAAATTGTAGATGTAAACCAAAAGAGGTAACTAGGTTTCTATGTGGAGGTGGGGAAAATGAATAAGAAATTTATATTTTTATTTGCTTTAGCATTTATTTTTGCAATCAATATAACTGCTTTTGCAGATGAGGGACATTCCCAAAACAGTAATTTCAAACAGGCATACGAAAAGTTTAAAAATAGAGTGACGAGTAATTCGGAAGAGGAAAATGAACACCAAGGTCACTCCAATCATATTGAAAATAATCTTGACAGTTCAGCATCCTCTTCACACACAAACAGCCAACATAATGAAGGAACACACGCAGAAGATAGTCATGGTACCACTGATAACCATTCTAATCCAGAAGAAAGTGGACATGAAGGTGAAAGTGGGGGGCATCATGGAGTAGTTGTGGAAACACCTCCAAACTATAAAGTGCTTGGTACTTACGGTGTTGTGAACCTATCATTCATCTTATTTGGAGTATGGAATAAGTGGTTTAGAAGGGAGGGGAATAAATAATGGCAAAGCCCGAGAAGAACGTAAAAATTGAAAAGGAACCTTTTGACCTTCTTTCTATTCCTTTGGTTAATAAGTTTATAAGAAGTAAATGGTATCCAGGAGTATTTCAATGGATTGTAATCTTTGTTTTCTCTATTATAGTGTTTGAATTAGTAATGGGGACAGTTAATCCTAGTAAAAACTTTGGTACCACTATGACGTGGGTACTTTGGTGGCCGATTATCCCCATATTATTCCTAATTGCAGGTCGATTTTGGTGTGCAATTTGCCCTTTCGGTAAGTTAAGCGATATCGTTCGAAAAACCGTTGGAGCCAATCGACCAATGCCAAAATTTTTGAGAAAGTATGGCATATGGCTTATAGATTTATTCTTTATAGCGATAACATACAGTGATCATGTGTGGGGAATTGTTGAGTCACCAAGAGGATCTGGTTATTTACTATTACTATTAGTTACTATGGTTGTAGCTACATCTGTATTTTATGAGAGAAGAACCTTTTGTAAAACTTTATGTTTTCTAGGAGGACTTGCAGGGAACTATTCACGTTCAGGGGCTTTAAAAGTACAGGCTACACCAGATATTTGTAAGTCGTGTAAAGTTCAATCCTGTTACAAAGGAACAGAAAATGTTGAAGGTTGTCCAATGTTTCAATTTCCGCGAACAATGGAATCAAGTGCTGAATGTAATATTTGTGCAAACTGTATTAAAAACTGTCCAAGCAATTCTATTAAAATTGAGACGAGAATTCCAACAAAAGAATTATGGAATCTGAAAAATCCAAAGCTTGAACATGCTTCTTTAGCTGCAATTATCATGGGGATTGTATTCGTACAAAATATTACGATGCTTGAGCCTTGGCAGGATATTTTGAATGCCATCGGTATGGTTACTGGAACAACCAACTATCATGTTAACTTTACGGTAGCGTTCATCATTGCTATGGCGATTCCTATATTTCTATTACTAGGTACAGCAAAGTTGGCATCACTATTTGGAATGGAGGGAACGGTAAAAAAGAACTTTACTCGTTTTGGGTATGCGATTATTCCATTAGACCTTGCAGGACATTTAGGTCATAACTTGTTCCACATTTTTACTGAGGGTAAAGCTATCTGGTATAACAGTATCGGACTTTTTGGAATCAAGTCTGACCCAACAAGTTTAGGCTTGGCTTCAACTCCAACCGTTCAAATGATTCAATATGGAATTATTTTAATTGGATTAGTTGGAACAACTTATGTCACTTACAGAATGGGAAAGCAGGCATCCTTCAAAGCTATGCTACCATATTACGTTCTAATGTTTGCATTAGCGATAGTGAATCTTTACTTGTTCTCTCTTCCGATGAGTCATAGAGTGTAATTAACAAAATATAAAAGTCTGTAGATTATTTAATGCAGACAAAATATGAAAAAAAGAGTAAGGAAGATTGTACTAAGTAGTTCTGATAACGTGGAGAAAATCATAATTCAGAAATTAAAACATATC
>DASQIV010000392.1:0-4294 GCA_035631415.1 Pseudoneobacillus sp.
AGCTGGGAGAGCGCCTGCCTTGCACGCAGGAGGTCAGGGGTTCGATCCCCCTAGACTCCACCAAATTATTTTCGATAGAAAAATAACTTACCATTAATAATATGGCGGTGTAGCTCAGCTGGCTAGAGCGTACGGTTCATACCCGTAAGGTCGGGGGTTCGATCCCCTCCGCCGCTACTTTAATAAATATGGAGGAATACCCAAGTCCGGCTGAAGGGATCGGTCTTGAAAACCGACAGGCGGGTTAAACCGCGCGGGGGTTCGAATCCCTCTTCCTCCGCCATATTTATTCAAAGAAATTTGTTAAATTTATGATAATACCATGGCGATCGTGGCGAAGTGGTTAACGCATCGGATTGTGGTTCCGACATTCGGGGGTTCGATTCCCCTCGGTCGCCCCATTGTATTTTTAGTTAATGTTTGTTACTATATAATAAAAAAATATAATAGTATTATGCGGGTGTAGTTTAATGGTAAAACCTCAGCCTTCCAAGCTGATGTCGTGGGTTCGATTCCCATCACCCGCTTTTTATTATACACTATTTTTTCGTAGAAGTTGATTTATACGATTAATTGTGGTAATATCATTTTGAAGGACATACAAAACTTGAGAGAATCGCGCAAATTAATATTTGTGAGGAAAGTCCGTACTCGCACAGGCTGAGATGCCAGTAGTGATCGTGTCTAGCGAAACCGTAAGCTAGAGCAACCTTTATGGTTGACGGCAAGGAAAGCACCTAAGTTCTTTTGAATATGGTGTTAATACTTTGAAAGTGCCACAGTGACGTAGCTTCGATGGAAACGTCGAAGGTGGAACGAGGTAAACCCCACGAGCGAGAAACCCAAACGATGGTAGGGGAAGTGTCTAAAGGGAAAAGGAACCTAATGACACCATAGTATAAAATACTATGAGATAGATGATTCTCCATTTAGTGCGAGGATAGTATCCGATTGTAGCACTTTATGAACAGAATACGGCTTACAAAAGTTTTGTATTAATTCTAATTTTTGGGGTGGTACTCAAGAGGCTGAAGAGGCGCCCCTGCTAAGGGTGTAGGTCGGGTAACCGGCGCGAGGGTTCAAATCCCTCCCACTCCGCCATTCATATCGATGGGCTATAGCCAAGCGGTAAGGCAACGGACTTTGACTCCGTCATGCGTTGGTTCAAATCCAGCTAGCCCAGTTAAAGATCCAACATTAAAGCTATGAACAGGTCAGGGCAGGAATGCAGCAGCCATAAGTAGCCAAGATGTGTGGATCTTTTATTATATTCCGTATTTTTCTGTAAAAGTGTAAAAATAATAAGAAGATAAATTGTGACCGATGATTCCAATGAAATATAACGCAACTTAAGAAACAATAGATCGATTTTATTATTAAATATAATAAAAGGTAGAAGGTAACTGTCAGTTGACGAGTTACCTTCTTTTTTTATATGTCTATTTGGCACATTTTTAAATGCAAGCCCAATTTGCCAATAGGTATTCGCACATTTCATCTCTATTGAATAGGATATATAGAAATTTGCGAAGGAGGTTGTTCAGATGTCAGGTGCAGTAGGTTTTGGTGGAGGATTTGCATTACTTGTAGTATTGTTTATTCTTCTAATTATTATTGGAGCTTCTTGGGTTTGCTAATTCAAATTAACAATTAGAAATTGAGGAGTGATTATATGTACGGATACGGTTATGGATGCTGTAACCCATGTGGATATGGCTATGGTGGAGTTGGCTTTGGTCATGGAGGATTTGCATTAATCGTTGTTCTATTTATCCTTTTAATTATTGTAGGAGCAGCTTGTTTTAACTAAAAATTAGAAAGAGACCCAGTACTTTTCGGTACTGGGTTTTATATTTTTATGGGTAGACATTCATTATAGAATATCTTAAAAAATTTGATTAATACTACATATAAGGAATATTTTCTAACCAAATTAGTATTAATCAATAGAAGGAAAAAGAAAATTTTGGAGGGCTATAATGCAAAAAAAATCAAAGTTAGTAACTTTTTTATTATGGTTTTTCTTAGGTGTTATTGGAGCCCATCGGTTTTATTTAGGTGATATAGGACTTGGAATTGCCATGCTATTGCTAGGGTGGTTAACGTTTGGAATATGGCCATTCATTGATGGGATTTATTGTTTAGTTAAACGTGTTGATGTTATAAATGGTGATGCCTAGTTAAAACTCGGTTAATCCGAGTTTTTTGTCGTAAATCAGTAATGAACCTTGTGATTACGCATTTTGTTATTTGTAATAAAAATTTCTAATTTTCCCATGGGATATTTTGGCGGTGGAAGTTGATTTAATGGCATGTTACGATAGATCATGTTGTTGCTAAATAAATAAGGGAGGTTGATAGCATGAAAAAGCTAGTCTTTGTCTTCCTAATCACCCTTCTTTCCATTTCTCTTCCACATCCAAAAGATATATTTGCCGAGACTACGAGTGAAACAAATATTTATACAGTTCAAAAGGGAGAAACGTATTTTCAGATTGCTTTAAAATTGGGCGTTTCAGAGCTTGAGCTAATGAAGTTAAATCCTTCGAATAAGAAAAAACTTCATCATGGTGAAAAATTGCTAATACCAGAAACGATTTCAAACAAGGATAGAGAATTACTGGCAAGACTTGTGCATGCAGAAGCAAAAGGAGAATCTTTTGCAGGAAAAGTGGCGGTTGCTTCGGTTGTGTTAAATCGGGTTGACCATAAGCATTTTCCGAATTCAGTAAAAGAGGTTATTTATCAAGAAGGACAATTTCAACCTGTTGATAATGGGGCAATCCATGAGTCTGCAGAGGCATTGGATAAAAAGGCTGTGACTACAGCACTAGCGTTAAAAGACCAGGGTGATGGAGCATTATTCTTTTATAATCCTGAAATTTCTGAGAGTCAATGGCAAGCTTCACGAACAGTGACAAATGTGATTGGCAATCATCAATTTTCTAAGTAAGAGACCCTAATATGAAATTAAAGGGTCTCTTTTTCTTGTTCCTTCCATACTCTAAACTTTTCAAGGTCTGTGGATATTTGTTTTAGGGTAAAACCAATTACGGCTGCATCATCAATTATACCGAGGCCTAAAAGAAAATCTGGGATAATATCGATTGGAGAAACAAAGTATAGAATAGTAGCAATAATCATTAGTATAGAGCCTTTGGGGATTATCCTGTATTCTCCCTTTCTCCAAGCTGTTACTAAATCAAATAAAAGATGTAGTCTATCCCAAACCTCGGTTAATGCATGCTTTTTATCGACTGCTTTTTTACTCGCCTTATGGATGAGTTCCTTGGTCTTCTCAGGTTGATCGATATAATCTTTTGCAGCTGACTCATATTTTTTATAGCCGTCAGCAAATTTTTTATCATCCATATCCAACACCTCTTTCACCTATAGTATGAGAGAAGTAGAGATAAAATATGTTTCCGTTATTGATAGTCACCTTTTAGGAAACATTGGATATGTATAAATTGTGGATTGCAAAGTAAGGAAGAGAAAGATAAGATTGAATTTATGAGTGTTAAATTTGAAGGGTATAAAGAAAGGATTTTCAACATGGTAAAAAAGTTACAAGATGAAGTTTTGTCACGGCGAACATTTGCGATCATCTCTCACCCGGATGCAGGTAAAACTACTTTAACTGAGAAGTTACTATTATTCGGTGGTGCTATTCGCGATGCCGGTACGGTAAAAGCAAAGAAAACAGGAAAATTTGCAACAAGTGACTGGATGGAAATTGAAAAACAACGTGGAATTTCTGTCACATCAAGTGTGATGCAATTTGAGTATGATGGATTTCGCGTTAATATTCTAGACACTCCTGGGCATCAGGACTTCTCAGAAGATACGTATCGGACATTAACTGCAGTAGATAGTGCGGTTATGATTATTGACTCGGCGAAAGGGATTGAAGAACAAACATTAAAACTTTTTAAAGTTTGTCGTATGAGAGGAATCCCTATCTTTACATTTATCAATAAATTGGATCGACAAGGGAAAGCACCTTTAGAGCTACTAGCTGAGTTAGAAGAAGTTATGGGAATTGAATCTTATCCTATGAATTGGCCAATAGGTATGGGAAAAGAATTCTTGGGAATATATGATCGTTTCTATAATCGAATTGAACAATTTCGTGTTGATGAAGAAAATAGATATATTTCATTAAATAAAGATGGAGAAATTGAGGGGGATCATCCTCTAAAAACATCAGGACTTTATGATCAAACTCTTGAGGAAATTATGCTCTTAAATGAAGCAGGGAATGAATTTTCTCCTGAACGTGTTAGAGATGGCT
>DASQIV010000393.1:0-7444 GCA_035631415.1 Pseudoneobacillus sp.
TAGACAAATATCAACGATCGAACTAAAAAGTGAACTAACCGATAAGAATAAACAGTTCGTTGATGTTCGAACTCCTGGGGAATTTAAAGGAAATCATATTCGTGGATTTAAAAATATTCCTTTACATGTTTTAACACAAAAAGCAAATGAACTTTCAAAAGATATGGAAGTTGTTGTCATTTGTCAAAGTGGTATGAGAAGCCAAAAGGCAACGAAAGTTCTTAAAAAACTAGGTTTTACAAAAATTACAAATGTTAAAGGCGGAGTAAGTGCCTGGAGATCATAATTAGGAGGAATGATTAAAATGAAACAAATCACAACAAAAGAACTTGAAAATTTATTAAACGAAAACAAATCATTAAATATAGTAGATGTACGCGAGGTAGAAGAGGTACGTTCTGGGAAAATTCCTGGTGCTGTAAATATTCCGTTAGGATTGTTAGAGTTTCGTATGCATGAATTAGACAAATCAAAAGAATACATTATGGTTTGTCGTTCAGGTGGAAGAAGTGGAAGTGCATCACAGTTTCTTGAGAGCCAAGGCTTTAATGTGACCAACATGACAGGCGGAATGCTTGCTTGGGAAGGTAAGGTTGAATAATTATTTTGAAATTATTTATAAATCGTTAAGGAGTGAAGAATGATGAATGCAATTACTGTTTATACGACAACACGTTGTCCTTATTGCGTTATGTTAAAAAATTTCTTAACTGATCAGAATATCCCGTTTAATGAAGTAAACGTTGAAACCAATCCAGCTATTATGCAACAAATCGTAAGCACAACTGGCCAAATGGGAGTACCACAAACAGAGATTAACGGGAAATGGGTTCTAGGATTTGACCCGAATGGTATTATGCAAGCATTAAAAAACTAGTTAGTGAATAAGAAAGGAGGGGGCATTCAATGTTCCTTCCTTTGATTTATACAAGTTGGGGTGAGAAAATAATGGTTAAGGTATCAGATGCGGCAATTACAGCACTAAAAAGTGAACTTCAAGATCTTATTTCTGAGGGAGTAAAGCCTTTAGTTCGATTAAATATGGGGATTGGTTGAGGTGGTCCACAGCTTCGCCTGACTCTGGAGGAGTCGGCTTTAGAGAATGATGAAATAACAGAGCTAGATAGTATTCAATTTTTAGTAAATGCTAGGGATAGAGTTTATTTTGAAAATGTAAAAATTGATTATATAAGAACTCTGTTCGGTGGTGGACAGTTTACAGTAGTGTATCTTTAATTTAGGCTCTAATCAAGAAGGCGGACGATGTTTGCTAAAGGGAAGAGTGATAAAAGTGGAAAATAAAAAAATGAATGACTGTAACACAGGTTCTTGAGGTATCAATCAAAACAAACCAAACCAGAAAAAAAGGATTCCTATTCCTATATGACCTGGCACATTTGTGTGGCTCCTGGTAGGAGTTATATTATTAATACAGAAAATATTTTAAAGAGGCTTTTTGTAGCCTCTTTTATTTTTTATCGATAACGATTAAATTAAGTCGAAACATAACCATGATGAAGGATAAAACCTCTTAAGTTCACCCCGAAATAAACCTCAGTACGGCTATTGAATGACAAAACCCTCCAAATTCAAGAAAAGGCATAATGATTTATCTTAATTATAGGAAAATTGTGTTAAAATTATTTACATTTTAATATGCAAAGCAGAATTATTTATTAAAAAAGTTAGAACAGATGTAAGGAGAAGGATGAAGTATGTTAAAAGTAAGACCATTGGAAAGCAGAGATTATGATTTGATTAAAGCAGCAGAAGAAATAATTGAAAAGAACTATAGGTATGGAAGGCACCATATCGGATCAGCCGTAAGAACAACAACTGGAAATGTTTTCGCAGCGGTACATGTTGAAGCAAATGTAGGCAGAATAACGGTATGTGGAGAAGCAATGGTAATAGGGAAGTCTATATCTGAAGGAGAACACGAATTTGAGACTATTGTTGCCGTTGCTCATCCGCACCCACATGAAGATATTGAAAAATGTTGGGTTGTTGCTCCTTGTGGTATGTGTCGGGAATTAATAAGTGATTATGGAAAAGATACAGATGTGATCATTTCATACAATGGAGAAATAGTAAAATGTAATATTATGGAGTTATTACCTGAAAAGTATTGAGTGATATATACAGGTAAAGAGGTATACCCAAATCGCTAGTATTTACTCCGAACGGTTGTTTTTATTGTTGCACTTATTTAGTTTTTAGAGGACAGACAATCCGTTATTTTCAAAAAAACACGCATAAAATGAATTTATAGGACACAGAATCCGTTAATTACGATAAAACACTAGAAAATGGCTGCCTTAACATACATTAGCGGAACCAGAGTCCGCTTACGTCTAGAAAAACATACTTTTCAGATAAATAACGGAACGAGAGTCCTCTTGCTTAGTGGTATTCAATACTGGATGGGGTAAATGTGACAGGTTAATTAACTTTGTATGAATGTTAAAGTAAAAAACGAAAGACTGCCGCAAAAACGACAGTCCTTTTTATTTGATTATAATCCCTTTTTGATGGTGGTTACATAGACTTTATCATTTCTTTCTGTTCTTAACAAAGTGTGCTGATTTTTTCCGCACCAAGCAGAAATATCTTTTGTAAAGTTACAATCAGTTGTTGAGATTTGTAGGTAATCACCATTATTAAGCTTCTTCATGTTCTTATGAACTTCCATAATCGGACCAGGACATGATAGCCCAGCAGCGTCAATTTTAATAGATACTTCAACTTCCTCATCAGCAACTTGAGATACTTTCTTAACAGTCTGATTAAATACAGCAGAATAAGTTTTCCAACCACCATCTAAGTTCTTCACATCATAGCCATTTTCTTTCAGGATTCTAGAAGCTAAATAGCCTCGTAAACCTACCTGACAAGCTACATAAATGGTCTGATCCTTTGGAATTTCATTTAAACGATTACGAATTTCTCCAAGTGGGATATTGATGGACCCTTTAATGAAGCCCATTTCTCTTTCAATTGGCTCACGAACATCAATGAGTAATCCGCCATTTTCGACGATACCATCAATTTCTCCCCATTGAACCGTATCAACAGCTCCTTCCATAATATTGGTAGCCACATAACCTGCCATATTAACAGGATCTTTGGCAGATGAAAATGGAGGAGCATAGGATAATTCAATTTCTGTTAAATCAAAGACAGTTAGATTTCCTTTGATCGCGGTAGAGATGACATCAATACGTTTATCAGCACCGTCCTCACCTACTGCTTGTGCTCCGTAAATAGAACCTGTATCTGGATTGAATAATAATTTAAAAGCAATTGGTGCAGCACCTGGATAATATCCAGCATGAGAGCTCGGGTGAATGTGTACAGCTTGATATTTTTTGCCTAATTGTTTAAGTTGTTTTTCATTTAAGCCAGTGGAAGCTATAGCTAAGTCAAATACTTTTGCAATCGATGTTCCTAACGTACCTTTGTACTTTTCGTTTTTTCCATATACATTATTCGCAACGATTCGTCCTTGGCGATTAGCTGGCCCAGCAAGGGGAATCATCGCTGCATTGCCGTTAATGTAATCCTTTACTTCAATGGCATCGCCAATGGCATAAATGTTAGGGTCATTTGTTTGTAAGTATTCATTTACTTGAATACCACCACGTTGCCCAACATCTAAGTTAGCCATAACAGCTAATTTGTTTTCTGGACTAACTCCGATAGATAAAATAGCCATGTCTGTACAAATATTAGTTCCACTAGCAAGCTCAATTGTGCCGCCATTTTGTTTAAATGCTTTTACCCCGTCTTCTAAAAATAAATCTACACCTTTATCTCTTAAATGAGAGTGTACGATGGAAGCCATCTCGTAGTCAATTGGTGCCATAACTTGTTGACCAAGTTCAACGACGGTCACTTCAATGCCTCGGTCCACCAAATTTTCAGCCATTTCTAAGCCAATAAAGCCTCCACCAATGACAACTGCACTTTTAGGATGTTGCTCGTCGACAAATGACTTAATTTTATCTGTATCAGGGATATTTCGTAACGTAAAGACGTTTTTAGCATCAGCTAAGCCCTCGAAGTTTGGAACAATTGGTCTTGCTCCAGGTGACAAGATTAATGTATCATAGCTTTCTTCGTATACTTCATTGGTTAGAAGGTTTTTAGCTGAAATCGTCTGTTTCTCACGATTGATTTCTACCACTTCAGTCAAATTGCGAATATGTAAATTAAATTTCTTACTCATTCCTTCAACGGTTTGTACTAAAAGCTTATTACGATCTTTAATGGTTTCTCCTATATAATATGGTAATCCGCAGTTTGCGAATGATATATGCTCGCCACGTTCAAAAAGAACGATAGTGGATGTTTCATCTAATCTTCTTAATCTAGCTGCTGCAGTAGCGCCTCCGGCAACTCCACCTACAATGATGATTTTCTTAGACATGTGTATTTCCTCCTTTTAATAAACCTATTAGGTCTTAAAACTAATGATAAATTCGATTTATTTGTGAAGATAATCACAAATATAAAAATACGAATACGTGATATATTTCACAAATGATACCAAGGGTAATAATGCTATTTAATAGTTATCTCTATATGCCCTATAGGGTATATAATGTCTACATTTATATACTATAGCGATAGTAATAAATTATCAATATAAAGTGATGTACTCTTTATAAGAAATTTGACTCACAGTCACAGAAAAGACAAAAAAGAGGTATTTGATTGTTTTTGGTACTTTTTATTTTGATGAGCGAAATTCCAGCTTGTACTTGTGGAATATGGGAAAAGTGCCCTGAATAGAATGGGTGAAGGGAGATTGGTAACCGAAAAATTAAAGAAAAGTTGGGAGAATCATGTGGAAAACGAAATGGATTATTTTACTGATACTAGCCACTAGTTTTGTAGGGTTGGTCGGATGTTCACAAAAAACATCGACTGAAAAAGAATTAGAGAAAAAAATAGTGGAGTTAGAGAAACAGCTTGATTTGGAAAGAGAAGCAAAGGAAGCGGCTTTAAACGAAATTGAGGAATTAGAAAAAGAAGCTGAGAAAATAGAAGAAGAAAAACCTGTTGTCGTTACGGTAATCGATCCTAATACAAAAGAGGTCCTTAAAACCTTTAATCCAAGTGAATTAGGTTATGGAACAGATATGGAAACGTATAAAAAAGAAATTGGAAAATGGGCAAGAGAGGCAGCGAGAGGAACCGAAACAGCTCCCGGGTATGATCAACGAATGATTCCAGATAAAGTAGATGCAAATGGTCATATTATAAAAGGAAAGCCAAGAGTGATCCTAGAAGAAGCTGAGTTATTGGAAAAAGTGATAAATGCATCAATTAAGGGCGGAACAGTAGAACTGCCTCTTTATGTAACAGAAAGCGGCTATAAGCCGGAAGAAGTTCCACAATTAGGAGAAGTAGTAGTAGCTACTTATGAAACTCATTTTGATAGTAGTGTAGCAGGTAGAACGAAGAATATTGAGCTTTCAGCACAGGCTATTAATAATGTCCTCCTTGGAGTAGGTGATGTCTTTTCTTTCAATACAACTGTTGGCCCCAGTGACGCCGAACATGGATATCAAAAGGCGATGGAAGCGGTGAATGGAAAATTGGTTGAAGGTATTGGGGGAGGAATTTGCCAAACTTCATCAACCTTATTTAATGCAGTCGATCAAATCGGAGTCAAATATGTTGAAAAGCATCATCATTCTGTAAACGTTGGGTATGTCCCGAAAGGAAGAGATGCAACGGTCTCGTACGGTGGATTAGACTTTAGGTTTGAAAATACATCAGGTGTACCTTTGCTAATAAAGGCATATACAAATAAAGGCACCTTAACAGTTGAACTAAGAACTTCAAAAGTGAATCAAGGTCTTATTATAGTGGTAAATTAAAAGTGGAAATACCCCCAGGCTTAATGGCTAGGGGGATTTTTTTGTGTGATTATTGAAGAGGAAGCCACTTTACTTTCCATATTCCTTCTTGATTTTTTAATAAACCAAAGCCAATCCCTTCCTCTTCACTAATAATAATGTTGGCATGAGTATCGTCTATTAATTCTTCTCTAAGAGGGTTTTCTTTTGAACGGTGTTTAATTCTCTCCATTACGTCCTTTTGAAAATATTGATTGATAGATTTATTTGCAGCATCTAAATAGTCTTTAAGTGATGCAAAAACAGGTACTTGGTTCGGATCATCTATGAATAACGCATATTGTTTCTCATAATCCTTTTGTTCTTCTGCATACCAATATAACTGGAATACTTCAAATGGTGTTAGATCTGTTAACGGATTAATTTTCGTTTTTACTAATAAAGTTTTGTATACTGTTTTGAGATGCGAAGGTAAAACAAACTTAGCATCATCATCAATTTTGAAAAAATGCTCTGAGGTAATAGGTTCCTTTTCTCCTGGCTGCATGATTTTTAAAAAGGTGATCACATCTGGAATATCTGAATTAGGTTTATAGTATGCCGTGTACTTATTTACAAGCATGTTAATTTCTTTTTCTGTTCCTGGCATTATCCCTGTGAGTGATTCTAGCTCATTCTGTTGTTCAAAACTAAATACAATTTCTTCGTGAGATCCTTCCTCGATAGGTAAAGCCTTAAGTGATTTTTCAGAAGGATAAAATACAATTCTTGAAGGATACTTTATATCGTTTTCATCATAATAAACAACTTTACCACCAACAGTGGTTCTTCCTACAAAGTAAGCGGTCCTTAAACCAGTTTGTGTCGTTTTTGCCCCGTCAGTTGCATAATCATTCATAAGTGTCCAACCATTTAAGGCATCACCATCTGACATTTTTTCGTAATTAGATTTGTCCTGATCTGTTTGTGTTTTTGAAGCTGGTGTTCCACTTTTATTTTCTAAAGGGGTATCTAATTGATTCCCAATAAATGTTCCAAGTAGGATAAAGAATACTGACACAGCTAATCCGGTTAACACTTTAGGAAAGAGTTCTAATCTCTGTTTTATTTTTGAAACTCCTAAATCCGAGCGTCGAACCCGCCGACGAATCTGTTGTTTTTCCAATTCAGTTAAAGAGGCCAGATGTGACATCGATTCATTCAGTACTTGTTTTACCTCTTGACCTAGATTATCCATGCAATTCACCTCTATATTTAGGAATAAAACTTTTTTTCACTTTTTCTTTCCCACGGTATAATCTCGTTTTTACAGTGGAAATAGGAATTCCTAATGCTTCACTTACTTCTTCAAGATTCAAATCTTGATAGTAGTATAGGAGAAAGACCTCTCTATACTTTAATGGTAGAGACCAAATAGCTTTCTCGAGCTCTTTGTTGTTACTTTTTTCAATAAGTAGCTCTTCAGGTGTTTTCTTCGAATCTCGCATAAAAGAAAAAAATTTTTCATTAATAATGGTATTTCGATAATGCCAACTCTTCATATAATCCTTACACTTGTTAATAGCAATGGAATAAAT
>DASQIV010000394.1:0-3850 GCA_035631415.1 Pseudoneobacillus sp.
GAAATAAAAAATCCTTTTAAAATATTCTGTTTTTTCAAATAGTTTTTTTCACAGAAAGCATTACGTCACCAAAAAATATGTATTTTACATATGGGACTACAACCATCCAAACGGTATCTGCATTAAATATATTCAAAAGAATCCCTGGCTAGTCCTCAGCCAGGGATTTTCTATTTTATAAATGAAATAATCACAATGCTAACAATAGAGAAAATGAGTACGTGTTGACCATTCACCCGCAGTCCTTCTTTAATTCCAGATATTCCAGAGAATCGACTAACCATGAGGCTAAGTCCTGAAAAAGGACTTAACGCGGTGGAAATCGACCACGATAACAAGAGAATCAAAGCCAGTGCGACGTTACTAATTCCGAGGTCCGATGGATTTAGTTGCATCGCTAAAACACCCACAGCCGCAATTTGATGAATCCCGATATAGCTGACAACAAGGACAAAGACCAAAATTGCTAGCGCAAATAAGAAAAAGGACTGGTTCGCAAAACCGATGAGGATGCTGCTAATTCCATTCATTGCTGTTGTCCCTTTCATCGCGAAGGCTAACATTCCGGCACTCATAAATAGCATAATTTCATTATTCAACATCGGAACGGTGCGGTCACGGTAGTCAATTAGTAAAGGATGCATTTGTCGCCAATTGGATTTTTTCAATCCAAATATGGAAGGAATCACGATGGACATTAAACAAACAATCACCATCATCGACCAATGGGTGATACTCTCAACTCCAAGACAAAGTCCTAATAAAATTAGCACGAAAAGGATTAGTTTGAATAATTGCTTTTGTATCTTCTTATCAAGTTGGCCGATTACAGGACTACCTAATGCCAACGGATGCCTTTTTACCCAAAATACGAATAATAGATTACCAACGATTAAAGAAAGTAAACCGAGACTGATGCCATAAAGAATGTATTCATGAAAAGATACATTCAGATAATGAAGCACTAATGAAACAGAAGCAAAATAAGGAGACCACATGATAGCAGTCGTAAATCCCATAATATACCCCTTTGCCGTCATAGCAGAAGGAAATTTCAAATCCTCCAAAAACTCATGGATAATTCTCACGGATCCAAGATTGAGGATTGGGCTCAATAAAAATAATGTACCTGTTATTCCTGTAAATAACTTTTTGGGTTGGTGTAATAAGTGATGCAACAAAACGGAAATCGATTCAAAATATCCTCCAAGCCTTAGTGGAATCGAAAGAAGTGGTACTAACGTTAAAAGAGTTAGTAACGGAAGAATTAAGATCAACCCTTCACTAATTCCGTCTATACCAGTCCCCTTACTCCACTCCACCGTGATTCCAACGGCCATCATGATTAAACCAGCAATACGCGGAAAACGGCTTGCTTTCGTAACACTTCCAAAAAAAGCAATTAATGAAACGAATACCAGTAAATACTGGAGCCATTGGATCTCCACAAAATACTGTATTAAAAATAAAATACACATCCCCAAAATAAGGTAACTTCTCATCTCTATCTCCCCTAAGCTGAAAAAAATCATCTAAACACGTAAGCTATTTAAATATTAATTCTAAATACAAACAGTTGGCAATAAAAAACTTCGGGTGACGAAACTCTATTGTCATTAAAAGAAATAGCCTACTGTTAATAAATCAATTTTCTTAGACTAGCCGACACTAATTTTTAAAATAAAAACCGCCATTCCCCAGGCAACAATCCTCAGGGACAGGCGGTTATACGGTTTAAAAATTTCTTTTAATGCTTCAGGTTGTCTGAAACAGATCATTCCGGACACTTCCTCTAAACTAAGGAGCCTTCAACTAGGAGTTGTCTAGCGACTCCTTTTTTAAAATAGGTAATAGTAGGGTGACTTCCGTTCCAATACCAGGGGTGCTTGTATATATAACTTTTCCGTTCATGGTTTCGATAATTTTCATCGATACAGTGGTACCGAGCCCTGTGCCTTTATCTTTTGTTGTATAAAATAAAGTTCCAATCCGGGAGAGCTGCTCTTTGTCCATTCCTTTACCAGTATCAGTGATGAGAACTCTACTATTTTCCTCATCAGAGGAGATGATTTTTACACTTACACAACCACCCACACTTGTTGCTTCAATTGCATTTTTTATAAAATTAACCAAAGCCTGTTTTAGTTGATTCCGATCTGTATAGATAATTGGATGAGTTTCATCAAATTGACTTTCAAGCATGATTCCATCCTTTAATGCGAGAGGTTCTAATAAAAAGATCACTTCCTGTATTACCTCCACTAAAGGAACAGCTTCCATTTTGTCGAATTGCGGTTTTGCAAAATTTAAATAGTCATTGATGATGGATTCCGCTCGACCCAGTTCACTCAGTATCAAGGTTAAGTATTCATAATCCTTAGCATTTTCTTTTTGTTTCATCAGTTGAAGAAACCCCTTGACAACAGTTAAAGGATTTCTGACTTCATGTGCAACGGACGCAGCAAGTTCACCTAATATATTCAGCTTTTCAGCTCGTAGCATACTAGCCTTCATTTGACTTCTCTCAATAACCAATTCATTTAATTTAGCTGTAAGTGTAATTCCAATAATAAATAACAAACCAAAGAGCAATATATCGAAAGGTACGAATGGAGATCTCTCATTATAACTAGTAGCAAATATCACCCCTGAAATGAGCATAGGCCAACCTGCTACTAAAAGAGAAATCATAATTCGTTTTTTAGGACTAAAGGTAAAAAATTTTCTAACAATCATAAAGGGAGGAATGATGGAAATGAAACAACTCCCTAATCCTAATAAAAGTTGATCTCCACCCATTAGCAGACGACCAGAGATAGTGATACCAAGCACCATAGCACCTGCAATGGGGCCACCATAAAGAATGGATAAAATTAAAGGAATATATCGTAAATCCCAATTATGTCCGCAGCTATGGTAAGAGAAAAGCATACATAGAATAGCGGAGAGGCCTTGTAATAACCCACACAAGTATGGGGACCTAAATACTTTTTTATTTTCAAATAAAATCAGGTATAGCAGAACTGGTGTAATCACAATTAGAATTTGTAAAAGAAGCTTTTCTGCCAGCATCGTCTCTTCCCCCCCCCACACAATCTATTATTGTGAAGGGTTCGACAAAAACCTACAATTCCCTTCCTATACTACAAAATAATAAGAAGTTCGTTCATCCAATATTCTTTTCACAATAAGCCCGGTAACAGGAAAATAATGAGTGCTGTTGATAAATTTCTAAAACTCGTTGTTAAATGCCTTTTCACCAAACTTAACAAAACAATTTTCACATAAAAAATACCTGTCCATCGGCAGCATAGCCGATAAACAGGTCATTATATAAAAACGGAGTGTCCGACTGAACAATTAGAAGTCATAAGCATTCTGTTTAGAAAAATTAAAAACTACCCGATACGATATTCCCCTCAAATAGGACAATCCTTCTTTGTGCTCTTCTTGCTATTGCTTCAGCTGAACAGCTAGCATCGACAAATACTAGATTGGCAAAGTCACCGATTTTTGGCCAAACTTGGTTCCCTTTTTTATCTAATGGTGTAATGCCACCCGTAATATACCCTAAGGATTGAGATAAAGAATATTCATCCACATGGTGATAAAGCTCTGCTAAACGTCCAGCTTTTTCTAAATTGTCTCCGTTGCCAAAAGGTGACCAGTGATCCGTTAAGCTATCCGTCCCAAGTTCAACTTTTACACCGTGTTCATGAAGAGTTGTGATTGGCATAATAATATTCCCAATCGGTACCGTTGATGTTATGGAAATACCAAGCTCAGCAAACCTGGTAGCAAGTTCATTTACTGCCCCGCTAGGAACGCCTGCAAACCCAAAAGCATGCCT
>DASQIV010000395.1:0-4172 GCA_035631415.1 Pseudoneobacillus sp.
CTCCTTAAAAGCCTTCTAACAAGGAATTCTGCAATTCAACGATTTCCCCAGACCGCTTATAAATTCTCGGGACACGACTTGAAATGATACAAGGAACTTCGTAGTTGATAGTTTCTAGCTTCTTCGCAACCTCATTAGTAGATATTTTTTCATCTTTTTGTTCTCCTATTAATGTCACCTTTGTACCAACAGGAACAAAATGCGGGAGTTTGATCATACATTGATCCATACAAATTCTACCTACAATCGGCGCTCTAACACCTTCTACAATCACTTCTTGTCCTTGCAATTTTCGAATCCAACCATCCGCATAACCAATAGGTAATGTTGCAATCCATTCTTCATCCCCTGCTTCATAGGTGGCACCGTAGCTTACCTTTTCCCCTTTTTGCAATTGTTTTACATGGACGATTCGTGCATGTAGACTAAACGCTTCCTTTAAAGGAACAGGCAAAAGATGCTCTATTTCTAGCGAAGGGGTTAAACCGTACATTGCAATCCCTATTCTCACAGCATTCCACGAAGCAGAAGGAAACCTTAAGGCAGCTGCACTATTACTACAATGAATAAGCTTTGGTTTTTCTCGAAACCCTTGTAACAACTCTTGAAATTTTTCTTGTTGGAAATGTAAATAGGTATTATCCAATTCATCCGCTGTAGCAAAATGGGTGTAAACACCTTCAATATGAAACCTTACATCCTGTTTTACAAAATCCTCAATAGCATTTACTTCTTTACAGTTTCTTATTCCAATCCTACCCATACCTGTATCAAATTTTAAATGTACATGTAAGGTTTCATCTTTTTCTAGAAAACCTTGTGAATCTAAGAACCATTCATATTGAAAGGCAGTTAACGTTATTTTGTGTTGGACTGCAACCTTTACATCGCTAGGTCTACTTGCTCCTAACACAAGAATTGGAGCCTCGATTCCTTTTTCACGTAATGCAAGCGCTTCGTCTAAAAAAGCAACGGCAAGATAATTAGCACCAGACATTAGAGCACACTTCGCCACTTGTACCGCACCATGTCCATAAGCGTTTGCTTTTACAACTGCGATAATGCTTACTTCTTCTGGAAGAATACTTTTTATAGAACGAACATTTGCTGAAATATCATCTAAATCTACTTCAGCCCACGTATCTCGATAAAAATATCCTTGATCCTCCATTACGTTCACTTCCTATTTCACAATCTGCTTAGCTTTAATTTATTATTTTCTTTTGAAAAATATTATTGACCTCTTTTCGTGCATTGTCAAATCGATTGATGCTTCCTTTTTCGAAACTTCGTTCATCTCGAGTGTAAAAACATTTTACTCTATTTGACTTTTCTATTTTATAGACATATAGATAACATGAAAAGTAATTTGTAAAAATTCAGGAGCATTTTCCCACTAATTAGATTTGGTTGTTAAATTTTATGACGACCTCTTTCACTCTTTTTGGGCTCGATTTCGTCTTCATGAATGGGGATAAAAAGAAGCAGACCCCTTATCAAAGGTCTGCTTTCCTTCATTATTTGACTCCGTCACCTTGAACAGAGCGAGCAATCATAACCATTTCTTCTGGACTTAAATCATTAGAAGCGATCATATAATCCACTCCATCTTGAGTCCAAGTAATAGAACGATCTGTTAATGCCGCAACTGTGAATCCTAAATCAACTGGCTCACCTTTTACATATGTGGCAGCCCCAGTCGTTGTAACGGCTTGAGCCATTTCTTGAATTAATGTGAATGATTTTTCACCATCAAAGGTTAAAATGACACGTTTTCCATCTTCAAATGATACTTCTTTTTCCTCTACTAAACTTACATTTGGAATCTCTGCTGTTGGATATTTTACCGCAAATTCTTTTGCAGCTGCTTGAGCCATCGCTGGTAATCCAAGTTGAGCTCCAGTCATGTTCTTTTTCATGTCAAAATCATCTTTATCAAAGCTTGCATCGAACTTTACTTTGGAAAATTCTACTGTAACAAGAGCATTATGATCAACATCCATCACTTTAACCATCGCAGGAGATAAATCCTTTTTATTCAATTTAATTTCTTGAATTGGAAGCATTTTATTATTTTGATAACGTGTCTTTGTTTCAAAAACATAATGATCTTTTGTTGCTTCAAACTTCGCTTCTTTATCTTCCACTATATCTTTAATTAGTGATTCGTAAAGGTAAGCTTGACTACTATTTTGTGGCCAATCACTTTGGAATTTAAAGCTCTTATTTAAAGCTGGTGTTAATACAAAAACTCCTTCATCATTACGTAAAATCATTTGGCTTTGATCTTGTTTTGCATTCTTTAAATTCACTCGATAATAAGTTGGGTCCTTGTGCCAAATTTCCACTTCATAGACCTGTGGTTCTGCACCCATTTGCAAAGTCATTTTGGCATTAACTTTATAACTGTTTAAATCCCCAAGCTTACTATTTAGTTCCTTCACCACATCTTCTTGTGATTTAGAACCACACGCTGACAATACAAAAATAACCATTAGCCCAACGAAAAGCAAGAACAGCTTTCTTTTCATTCCTTCAACCCCTTCTTGTCTCATTTCAAGCGTTAATTTTAAAGAGACGACAAGGCAGCGTTAGATCATTTACCTTTCTTTTTATCGAAGAGCTTTGATGACTGTTCGCATAACCTTGTCTCTCCTATTGCACTATGAATATATGAGACAACCTAAGGGAATATGACGGACATGGATGACAAGCATAAATATTTTTGTTTATTTTATCAGTAGGTCCTTTTCATCCACACCTTACTTTTCAATGATAACCTGAGCAATCGCGTAGTCTCGACTATGCGAAATAGACAGGTGAACTCCTTCTTTCATCGGTAAGATAATACAAGGCTTTCCTTTATCATCCGGTTCAATTTCAATATCAAGGAAAGACAATTCCTTCCCAATTCCAGTCCCTTTTGCTTTTGCAAAGGCCTCCTTTGCTGCAAATCTTCCGGCAAGGAATTCGATCTTTCTTTGGGTATTTAGTTGTTCAAAGGACATCTGTTCCTTTTTGGTAAGAATCCGTTGAATAAATTTCGGCTGTCTTTCTATAATGGTTTTAATACGGTCTAATTCAATAATATCGACACCAAGTCCAAAAATCATTGTTCAACTTCCTTCTAAATGTTTTTATCTCGCATAAAAATAGATAAGCGTAGACGTCCAGTTAGCAACGTGCATTAGGCGTTGAAGCTAGACATTTCCACCAATATCACTATATTACCTTATTATTAAAAAAGCAGGAGGCCTGTATGTTTACAAGAACGGAAAGTTTGAAGGAATTCCTTCGTCTTTATCCTATTGTTTCTATTCTTATTTGCATAAATTTCATATTTTTCATAATCCGCTATTTACCTTTTTTTCCTAGAGCATGGATTTTTGAAACTTTATCAGGCGTAAATCTTTATGTAGCAGATGGTGAATATTGGCGACTGATCA
Organism: Pseudoneobacillus sp.; assembly: GCA_035631415.1. Taxonomy (GTDB): domain Bacteria; phylum Bacillota; class Bacilli; order Bacillales; family Cytobacillaceae; genus Pseudoneobacillus. Next base: position 3,447 of record DASQIV010000395.1, read on the forward strand.
CTCCAATTTTTTTACACAGTGGGTTTACTCATTTCCTTTTTAATAGTTTTTCTTTGGTTCTTTTTGGACCTGCATTAGAACGCATGGTCGGAAAAGGGAAATTTGTTATCATATATCTTATTTCTGGAATTGGAGCAAATATCGCAACCTTTTTTCTCCAGCCCCTTACCTATACGCATGTAGGTTCTAGCGGAGCAATCTTTGGTCTTTTTGGCTATTATTTAGCTATTACTACTTTTCGAAAAGAAATGCTTTCAAGAGAGAATTCACAATTAATTATAACCATTGTGGTTCTTGGTCTTATTATGACTTTCCTGCAACCAAACGTAAACATAACCGCACATATCTTTGGATTAGCATTTGGTTTCTTGTTAGGCACTGTTTTCCTAAGAAAAAAGTTATTTTGATAAATAAGATTGAATTTGATATTTTAAAATCACTATAATCCTCCGAATAAAAATAAACTAGGACTTTACAACAAAATGTAACGTCCTTTTTTTGATTCATTTCAATGAACCAGAGCTATCTTATATAAAAGCTAGAGGAATCAATTTGTTCAAACTGTTTGTTTTCTTTTAAGTCCTTAACAAGCTGAAATAAGGCTCCATCCTTTTGCTTTGCTTCTATCATACAATAGATTTCTTTTACAGATCCTTTTATCGTTTGACAGAATGATTCAACCATTTCAGGGTTGATATAATCCGCATGTGCCCGGAAGTCTTTTTC
>DASQIV010000396.1:0-2838 GCA_035631415.1 Pseudoneobacillus sp.
GCTTCTAATGATTTTATACGTTTAATTTAAGATTATAAGGGAAAAATGTTAATTGGTGAGGATAAAATTTTGGGCCGATACTTTTTAAATTGAATGGAGGAATCGACATGAATAATGAGCTTTCTAGTATTATTAATAAGCAAATTGCCAATTGGTCTGTATTGTTTATAAAACTCCACAACTATCATTGGTATGTAAAAGGAAATCAATTTTTTACACTTCATACCAAATTTGAAGAGTTTTACAATGAGGCAAGTCTACACATCGATGAATTGGCAGAAAGACTTTTAGCGATTGGTGGAGAGCCAGTAGCAAAGATGAAAGATTGTCTCGCAATAGCTTCAGTTCAAGAAGCTTCAGGGAACGAAACTGCCGAAGAAATGGTACAAGCTATTTCCAGTGATTTTTCTCTTTTAGTTGGTGAATTAAAAGAAGGTATGTCAATTGCCGAAAAGGAAAATGATGAAATTACAGGAGATATGCTATTAGCGATACACTCAAGTTTAGAAAAACATGTCTGGATGTTAAAAGCTTTCTTAGGGAGAAGCGTTTAAGTAATAAAAAGGAGACTAGTCCATTTGAAAAAGGGCTAGTCTCTTCTCTTTTATGCTGTTTTTTTAGGGGTTGCTTTTTGAGGTTGAGCCAACACTTGTCTATAGAAAACAATTCCACTTCCTAATAATAGCACTCCAAAAGTAAAGGTTTTGATATCAGCTGTTCCAGCAATTATAACCCAGATTGAATAGGCTGTAGCAAGCGCTGCAACGATTCCATCCATCCAACGTTCTTTCATCATATTGGAATAAGTATCACCTGTGATAACAAGCTTTATTTGGAATACGGATGAAATAAAATAAGGCACTAAATAAGCTAGGGTGGCAATATAAATAACAAAATCAAAGGCTGCTGAAATAGAATTTGAAATCGTTGAAAAAATAAATAGCTGTGCTAAAACGTTGCTTAAGATTAAAGAGAAAACTGGAATTCCCTGTTCATTTTCTCTTAAGAAGGATTTAAGAAACAACCCTTGTTTTGCCGCTTGATAGGGAACTTCTGCACTTAACATTACCCAACCGATCGTTGACCCAATTAAGCTAATTAATCCGATTGCTGCTAAAATCTTACCACCAATTGGACCAATGACCGTTACAATGGCATCAATCAACGGTTTATCAGATTGGACTAACGTTTCTTGAGTTAACATTCCCATTACTAAAGTGCTAATTCCGATATAAAGAGCTAGAGAAATCAATAAACCTAAAATCGTTGCACGTTTAACATCGGTTTGTTTCTTTGCTCTTGATGCAAAAACAACTGCCGATTCTACCCCAATGAAAGCCCAAAGCGTCGCAACGGCTGCGTTATTAATTTGTCCAAATAAACCAAATGAATGGCCAGCTTCATCAACTCTAGGAGCAACAAACGGTACTAAATTCGCTGAATTAAACGCGAATAATCCTACTATGATAAACAAGAAAAATCCAATAACCTTTGTTGCTGTTGCTAAGAAGTTTAATTTCCCAGCATTATCAATACCTCGTAAAATAATAAAATGGGTTCCCCATAATAAAATGGTGCACACAATAAAAGTTAATGCATTACCAACTTTTAATGTAAAAGAACCTAATTGAAAAAGCTCTGCTTGGCTTGTTAAAATAGGAAAAAACGTAGAAAGATATCCCGCAAAAGTAGTAATAATCGCTACATTTCCAGCAAAGTTTCCAATCCAATATCCCCAAGAAGCCATAAATCCTGAGAGAATAGATGCTTTTGAATCTTTCTTAAAAAGCTCTTTTGCATATATTTGTGGTCCGCCAGTCAAATCTGGCTTTCGAATGGCTAGGTTACCAAATACCAGTGCTATCATAAGAACTCCGAAGCCAGTTAAAAGCCATGCTCCCATTACTCCTGCTGGACTAGCTGCTTCTGATAACGAACGTGGTAGCATAAATATCCCAGAACCAACCATATTACCAACAACTAATGCTGTTAATATCCAGAATCCAAGTTTGTTGTGTTGACCCATCTGTTTTTCGCCTCACTTTTCATCATTTTCCCTCATGTTCAATCATTTTATTTAATTTATCTTTATATTTCATGAAAAAATACACACCTGAATACGATGTGCACCAACTGCGACCTGAAATTTATATTTAAGAACGTTTAAAATCATACAAGTATTGTCGAATAGTGTCAAAGGGAAATATTGACTAAAAATATTTCAGAAAAATGAGAGTTGGATATTTTTTTGCGAAAAAAAAACCTAGAAAAGAATCAATCATTTTCTAGGTTTGTTTAAGTTCGTTAAGTTAATATCTATTTGGTTGCTTATTATTGATATAGGTATCTTTAATCGAGGACTTCATTCATTTTACCTTATAATGAAGCAAATATTGAGGACCAATATTTCCAATTCGTCTTTCCCCTCTGTCTTCAAAACCAGTTTTTTCATATAATGTTTTTGCCCCATTATTCCTCTCATTTACAGCAAGAACAATTTCATTTATATCCGGAAAGTTATTTAATACAAATTCGGGCAATTGTTGCATCGCCATTTTTGCATACCCTTTCCCTTGATGAATAAAATTGATAGATAAAGCTCGAAGTAATAGTGCATTTGGATTTGTTGAAAAAGACTTTATATCCTCTCCATAATGAAGAACAAAAAACCCTACCGCTTCTTCACTGTTTACGATCACAATCGGAAAACGCTTTTCATCCTTCATAGAGACATCTAAAACTTCTATTGGTAAACCCGTAAATTGATGCTGTTCTTTAGGCAATTGGAATGTTAATAAATCTTCCTCATATTTTTCATCAAAAAATGCAAGCTGTACC